>NZ_JBMWDT010000016.1:0-98518 GCF_049545585.1 Providencia sp. NPDC089933 | reverse complement strand
GTCACTCTTCAAGACTTAAAATCAAATATTTTTTTGATAGTGTCCTGTGAGTGCCCACACAGATTGTCTGATAAATTGTTAAAGAGCGTTGCGACATTTCTTTTGGAAATTCGACTCGGTTTTTATTAACTTAGGTCGTTGTCGCGAGGTGACGTATATTACGTTTTTTATTTAGAAAGTCAAGCGTTTATTTTCAACTTTTTCTTTCTCACCTCTGTTATCACAAGGCTTCGAGGTTTTCTTCGAGCCGGTTTATCGTGACAACGGATGCGCATTATAGGGAGCCCAGAAAATCTAGCAAGTGTTTTTTTGTTTTTTTATTTTGTTCGCGTTTTTTTTAGCCAAAACAGGCTTTATAAGTTAAATAAGGTCTGTATATTGACTATTTCAGCAGCAATTATTCATTTACTCGCGTAATATAAGTATCTAAGAAATGCGTATTGAGATGAATTATGGAATTAAGTAAGCAACAAACTGCCTCACAGAAGAACCGCTCTTATATTATTGCAGAGAATCTTGGACAGTTAATTTTAAGCAGTACCTATTTACCTGACTCCATTTTACCCAATGAATTAGATTTATCAGAACAATTCCAAGCAAGCAGAACAGCAATAAGAGAAGCAATAAAAATACTCGCGGCAAAAGGAATGGTATTAGCCCGCCCTAAAATTGGTACTCGTGTGATGCCTTCTTCAAATTGGAATTTTTTGGACCAAGACCTTTTAAAGTGGTGGTCGAATAGCGAAGAACAGTCCGTTGTTATTAAACATTTTAAAGTTGTTCGTCTCGCAATTGAGCCCCAAGCTTGTTATCTTGCTGCATTACATGCAACACAAGAACAAAAACAATCTTTACAACTTTTAGCGAGTGAAATGCAATTACTAGCAAAAGAATTTGATAGAGAACGATGGATAAAAATTGACTACCATTTTCATTTAACTATCTATAAAGCTTGCGCTAACCCTTTTTTGATCTCTTTTGCTAATCTGTTTCGCTCTATCTATCAGCGTTATTTTGATGTAATCACTGATAATGAAGTAATTGAAGTTGATACACATCAACAGCTCGCGAATGCAATTATTGAAGGCAAAAGTGCAGATGCCCTTAATTTTTGCTATAGCTTATTAACGAATACTCAGAAATAAAACTAACGAGATAACTCACCGATTTTGGAATTCAATTTTTTAGATAGGTAACTGATGTTCAAGACAGCCAAAAATATGTCTGGTCTTCCATGGATTGCGGCCATGGCCTTTTTCATGCAAGCACTTGATGCCACTATTTTGAATACGGCTTTACCTGATATTGCCAAGAGCCTTCACCACTCCCCCCTTGCTATGCAATCAGCAGTAGTCAGTTACACATTAACTGTTGCCTTATTGATCCCTGTAAGTGGGTGGTTTGCCGATAGATTTGGGACACGGCGTGTTTTTATTTTAGCAGTTTCATTATTTTCTTTAGGTTCTTTATTGTGTGCACTTTCACCCTCCCTAGATTTTTTAGTAACGTCAAGGGTTATTCAAGGGGTTGGTGGGGCAATGATGATGCCAGTTGCACGTTTAGCGCTAATTAGAGCTTATCCACGTAGTGAATTATTGCCAATATTAAACTTTGTCACAATACCGGGGTTAGTTGGGCCAATATTAGGGCCTCTGCTAGGTGGTATATTAGTGACCTACGCCACATGGCATTGGATATTTATTATTAATATTCCTATTGGCGTTTTAGGTATTTTTTATGCGTTAAAACATATGCCTGATTTTAAAATGCCGAAGCGAAAATTTGATACCCTCGGTTTCTTATTGTTTGGATTCGGTTTAGTAATGCTATCTGTCAGCCTCGATTTCTTTGGTGATAAATCGCTACCTACATCTATACCAGTATCTCTTGTTGCAATTGGGTTTCTTTTCCTATTTCTTTATATTTTCCATGCAAGGCGAATTAAGCACGCCATTATTCCTTTAAATTTATTTAAAACTCGCACTTTTTCTATTGGTATCAGTGGGAATGTTGCAACTCGACTAGGTACTGGCAGTATTCCATTTCTAATGCCATTAATGCTACAAGTTGGTTTTGGCTATGAAGCTGTTGTTGCTGGTATGATGATGGCACCATTAGCGATTGGTTCAATCACAGCAAAATCCGCTGTTACAAAAATACTCACTAAATATGGGTACCGTAATACATTATTTGTTATCACCATCATTATTGGATTAATGATTGCTCAATTTTCCTTGCAGTCACCAAGTATGTCGATTTATCTGTTAATAGTCCCTTTATTCATTTTAGGTATGGTAATGTCTGTACAATTTACCGCAATGAATACGATATGTTTGGCTGACCTAACAGATAATAATGCAAGTGCGGGGAACAGTATGTTAGCCGTGACTCAACAGCTATCGATAAGTTTCGGTATTGCAGTGAGCGCAGCAATATTGAACTTCTATGGTGGACAGCCTAACAGCAATACCGTCGATAATTTCCATTATACCTTTATTACTGTCGGTGCTATCACCTTAATATCCGCTTTTGTCTTTTTATTATTAAGTAAGACTGATGGGGATAACTTAATAAAAAATAAAGCAAAAAAGGCTAAAAATTAGCATTTCCTGACCGATTGACGCTCAATAAGTTCAGGTGTTAATACTAAAACACTGGCATCTGCTTCAGGGTTATCCATACGATAAATAAGTTGGTCAACAGCCTGTTTGCCTAGTTTATCTTTTGGTTGATGGATCGTCGTCAATGGTGGGATCATATAAGGTGAAAGGTCGATATCATCATAACCAATGATTGAAATATCATCAGGCACTTTGATTCCTTTTTGGAATATAGCCTGATAAGCCCCAACAGCCATGGCATCATTCCCTGCAAAAATAGCTTGTGGAGGCGTTGATAACTCAAGCAGTTTATTCATTGATTCAAAACCACCAGCAAATTCGAAGTCACTGAAAATAATATAATCTTCATTAACTTCAATTTTAGCCTGTTCCATCGCTTGAATAAAACCTTGATAACGAGCCCTTGCTGGAGACTTATCTTGAGGCCCCGCAATACAGGCTATTCGGGTAAAACCCGAATCAATAAGATAACGGGTAGCAATTTCCCCCCCAAGAAATGAGTTATCTTGAATCACATCTCCTACTGAATCAAATGGTGACCAATCCATCATAACGGTCGGAACGCTAGGGTAGCGAGTAAACACATCCTTCGATGGGCCTTGAACTTCTGTACACATAATTAATAGCCCATCAACACGTTTTTGTAATAACGTTTCTAAGCTATGGTTCATACGTTGAAGGTCACCTTCAGTATTACATAAGATCAAACTATAACCGCGCTCGTAGCAACTACGTTCAACACCACGTACTACTTCTGCATAAAATGGGTTATTACTTGTTGTTAGTAACATCCCTATTGTATTAGTGCGATTCATTTTTAAGCTTCTAGCTAATGCTGAAGGGGCATAGTTTAGCTCTTCTATCGCATTTTTGACGCGCAGAGTTATACTTTCGCTAACATAGCGATTTTGATTAATCACGTGAGAGACTGTGGATGTCGACACCCCCGCTAAACGTGCCACATCTTTCATTGTTGCCACAAGCTAATCCTGTTGAGTCAAAAATTGTTCAATTTCTTTACGCCAAGGTACCGATGGCTGCGCGCCAGGACGAGTTACAGCAATTGCTGCGGCAGCATGAGCAAAAATAATTGCGTCTTCATCTGCCTTACCTTCCAATAGTGCAGTGACATAAGCCCCATTGAATGTATCACCTGCCGCAATAGTATCTACTGCTTTTACGTTAAATGCAGGAATTATTTTCCCTTGTGAGCCTTGTTCACTATACCAAACCCCTCTGGACCCTAGCGTTATCATCACTTTGCTGATCCCTTTTTCGTGCAACACCTGTGCAGCTGCTTGTGCTCCTTTATTATCATTAACAGCAATCCCTGTTAGATGCTCAGCTTCGGTTTCATTTGGTGTAATGATATCGACTAGTGTTAATAATGAATCTGGCAATGACTGGGCTGGTGCTGGATTTAAAATTACCTGTGTATTATTTTTATTGGCAATTTCAGCAGCCATTTGTACCGTATCAAGAGGTGACTCTAATTGCATTAAAACAGCATCAGCTTCGATAATTTTTTGTTGATAGCTAGCAAGCCTTTCTGTCGTCAATTGTGCATTTGCGCCTGCACTGATACCAATAATGTTTTCACCTTGTTGGTTCACATAAATCAATGCCACACCAGTAGTTTCATCTTGAATGGCATCAATACACTCAGTTTTAATATTATCCAAACTAAGCTGTTTTTTAATACTAGAACCAATGCCATCATCACCAACACAAGCAATAAAAGTTATGTCAGCACCGCTTCTACCCGCGGCGACAGCTTGATTTGCGCCTTTACCACCAAATGCAACTTGATAGTGATCACCCCTCACCGTTTCACCCGGCTGCGGAAATTGCTTAACATTTAATATATGATCAGCATTGATACTACCAAGAACCACTAGCTTTGCTGTAGCCATAACGTTTATTTCCTTTTTATTGTGACGTAATAACCCACAAACTAAATGAACCGCCGTTATAATAGTAAACGGCGGTTTTTATTTTTTATTGTTTTACCACTAATTCCAATTCAACTGGAACCGTAGATTCAACTTTTTCACCTTTTAAGACTTTATCCGCTATCTGTACTCCAACGATACCGATTTGGTCTGGGCGCTGTGCTATGGTTGCCCCTAATTTACCGCTTTCTACTGCTTTGATGCCATCATTAGTGCCATCAAACCCAACAACAAGAACATCAGAGTAACCAGCAGTTTGTAAAGCTCTTAAAGCACCTAGAGCCATTTCATCATTCTGAGCAAATACCGCTTGGACAGTAGGATGTGCCGTTAACAAGTTTTGCATGACGTTCAAGCCTTTTGTTCTATCAAAATCAGCAGGTTGGCTCGCCAGTAAATTAAATTTATGCTCTTTTGCTCCAGTATTAAAACCTTCACCACGCTCACGCGCTGCTGAAGTACCGGAAATCCCTTCTAATTGAATGACTTTTGCTTCATTACCCGTTTTTTTTGCGATATAGTCAGCCGCCATTTTCCCACCCATGCGGTTATCTGATGCCACATGGCTGACAACTTCACCTTTATTTGCTGCTCTATCTAATGTGATCACAGGAATGTTAGCTTTGTTAGCCATTAAAATAGAATTCCCGACCGCGTCTGAATCAGTTGGATTGATTAACATAAGTTTTGTGCCACGCACAGTTAGATCTTGTACGTTTGCCAACTCTTTAGCTGGGTTATCTTGAGAATCTAAGACGATCAATTCATACCCCAGTTTATCAGCTTCTTTTTGTGCGCTGTCTTTCATCGTCACAAAGAATGGATTGTTAAGTGTAGAAATAACTAATGCAATGCTATCTTTCGCCATCGCATTAACACTGACCGTTGCACTCAGTGCAACCGCAGATAATAGTGTTGCTAATTTATTCATCTTCATAATAATTTTCCTGTAGGGTTATTTTTTATTATCAACAAGTACCGCAAGTAAGATGACGACAGCTTTTACAATCATCTGATAGTTTGACGAAATACCTAATAAGTTTAAGCCATTATTTAGAAAACCAAGGATCAAGGCACCAATCAAGGTTCCGACAATGCGGCCTTTACCACCAGCAAGGCTGGTACCACCAAGAACAACCGCAGCAATGGCATCCAATTCATATCCATTACCCGCCATTGGTTGTGCTGATGATAAACGCGCAACTTCGATTACACTCGCCAATGCAGCTAACAAGCCACATAAGGCATAAACGATAATTTTAATGCGGTCGACGTTAATACCAGATAGGCGAGTTGCTGATTCATTCCCCCCTAATGCATAGATATAACGACCTAGACGTGTGTGATGCAACATGTACCATGCAGCCGCAAAAACAATGATCATTAACCAAACAGGGGTCGGAATGCCAAATGGACGCCCAATACCAAACCAACCAAATAAATCTGCGTTATCACTAAACCCTGTATTAATAGGGCTTCCGTCGGTGTACACGCGAGTAACCCCACGTAGTAATAACATCATGACTAGAGTTGCAATAAAAGCTTGAACTTTACCTTTTGCGACAATAACACCGGTACATGCGCCAATTGCAGCCCCCAATGCTAATGCACCAGCAACAGCGACTAAAGCATTTACATCAGTACTCACCATAGAAGCTGCCACAGCCCCAGTTAATGCTAATAATGAGCCGACAGACAGGTCAATTCCTGAGGTTAAAATGACCAATGTCATTCCAACAGCCATAATGGCATTCACAGAGGTTTGTTGTAAGATATTGAAAAAGTTATTAACCGTAAAAAAATTAGGGCTTAATGTCGATACGATCGCAATTAAAATTAATAGTGCTATTAATGATTTTTGCTCCATCAGCCATGCTTTGCTGAACCAGCGTTTTGATGATGCGGTAGTTGAACTCATGCTGATAACTCCTGAACTGAGCCATAATGTTTACCCACTGCAGCAGCCATTAAGGCTTCCTGAGTTGCGTCTTTGGCGGAAAACTCCCCACTGATATGACCTTCATGCATAACCAAAATACGGTCACTCATTCCAATCACTTCTGGCATTTCTGAAGAAACTAAAATGATACTCAGTCCTTCTTTCTTAAATTGGTTAATTAATTGATAAATTTCTTTTTTGGCTCCAACATCAACCCCGCGAGTTGGTTCATCAAGGATCAGGACTTTAGGTCGCGTCATTAACCCCCGAGCAATTGCCACTTTTTGCTGATTACCACCAGAAAGGTTGCCAATAATTTGGTTCATTGATGGCGTTTTAATATTGAATAATCGAATGAAATCACTGACAGTTTGTTGTTCTTCTTTATGTTTTAAACTACCACCTACGCGGCTAAAATAACGTAGTGCCGTCAATGACATATTTTCTTTCACTGACATGCCAAGTACTAAACCATCACGTTTGCGGTCTTCAGAAATATAGACAATGCCGTTATTTAGGCCATCTTGAGGAGTTCTTAATGTGACTTCCTTACCTTCAAGAGTAATAGTCCCTGTTTTCTTCGCTGCCGCGCCATAAATAATTTTCATCAATTCCGTGCGACCTGCCCCCATCAACCCTGAAACCCCTAAAATTTCACCACTTTTTAGACTAAAACTGGCATTAGTGACTCCGGGACCGGATATATTTTGCAACTGTAAGCGCACACTACCAGTAGGAACATCAACTCTCGGATACTGATCTTCTAGTTTTCGTCCTACCATCATTTCAATTAGCTTTTCTTCTTCTAATTCGCTAACAGGTTTTTCACCTATAAATTGGCCGTCACGAAAAACAGTTACATCATCGCAAATTTCAAAAATTTCTTTTAGCCGATGAGAAATGTACACAATGCCACAGCCTTGCGCTTTTAAGTCTTCAATAACTCTAAATAAAGAAGCTGTTTCTGTATCAGTTAAAGCATCGGTTGGCTCATCCATGATGATAACTTGGGATTGATAACTCAGAACCTTAGCTATTTCGACCATTTGCTGCTCACCAATAGAGAGCTCAGCAATAGTTTGGTGGCTGTTATAATCAAGATTAAGACGTTGAAGAAGTTTGTCTGATTCACTAAACATCTTTTTCCAGTCGATTTTGCCAAATACATTAACAAATTCTCGACCAAGAAAAATATTCTCCGCGATAGTTAATTCAGGAATAAGATTTAGCTCTTGGTGAATAATACCAATGCCTGCTTCTTGGGAGTTTTTAGGGCCATTAAATTTTACTTCTTTGCCTAGATAGCGGATTTTACCTGCATCTTTGCTATAGATACCGGTTAGTACTTTCATCATGGTTGATTTGCCAGCCCCATTTTCCCCCACCAGCGCCATGACTTTTCCAGGATAGACATTTAATGTCGCCCCATTAAGGGCTTTTACCCCTGGAAATGATTTATCGATTCCGATAAGTTCTAATAAAGGTTGCATAATCACCTCAGAAAGTCACACCAGAACAAAGAATAATGTTAGCGAACGGTGAACATTCTCCGGTGCGGATCACCGCTTTACTGTCATGAGTCAGTTGTTTAAAACGTTCATGGCTGCAATAGATAATTTCAATCGTATTATTTTGAGTGACTTCTAGCTGTTGTAAGTGAGCTAAAATAGCATCTTCCATTTGTGGGTTATTGGTACTAATTTCCTCAGCTAGAATGGCTTTTTCGACTTGCATCTCTTGAGTAATAACACTTAAAACTGACATGAAATCGGGTAAGCCTTGAGTAATGGCTAAATCAATACGCTCAGTTCCTTGAGAAATAGGCAAACCAGCATCAGCAAGCGTTATTTGGTCCGTATGACCTAACTTGGCAATTACAGAGGTCACGTTGGCATTAAGTAAAACACCCTTTTTCATTTTTCACCGCCATTCTAGTAAGCGAAACGTTTCGCTCATGTAATCATAGTAAAGATGAGTCACAACTCAATATTGATGGTTAATATTTGTGATCAACATCGAAACGTTTCGTTAGCGTTAAAAAAATAAAAAATGATAACTAATTGAATAGCTTAAGCTGAATCGTTTCTATTGATTCATAAATAAACATAAAAAAAAACATTCAAAAACAATTAAAAATTGTTTACACAAATTTTTTGATGAAAAATGCCATTTAAATTCATTTTAAACTCATTTTATGGTGACATATCAAATGTAATTTAAGATAGGTTGAATTATTTATCTTTAACCGTTGCGATAAGGAATAAAAAATGAATATGACATCATCAATAAAATCAGTTAATCCAGCAACAAATAAAGTAGAAAAGATTTATCAAGAAATGAGTGCGGAGGAAGTCGATACAATACTCAGCAAAGCAGATAACGCCTACCTGACTTGGAAAAAAAGCTCATTTACAGAGCGAGCAGTAATTTTACATAACATAGCAAAATCTATGCGAGATAAAAAAGAGCTTCTCGGAAAAATCTGTACAACAGAAATGGGAAAACTATTAAGTGAATCGATAAGCGAAGTCGAATTATGCGCAAATATTTTTGACTACTATGCGAATGAAGGAAGCCGTTTATTAGCGGATAAAGAAATTGATGTTAAACACGGAAAAGCCTTCTTAACTTATGAACCTATCGGGGTACTCCTGACTGTTCAACCATGGAATTTTCCATTTTATCAAATAACTCGAACAGCTGCTGCTAATCTAATGGCAGGGAATACCATTGTTTTAAAGCATGCTTCAAATATTCCCCAATGCGCTGAAATAATGGAAAAAATATTTATTGAAGCAGGCCTACCGGATGGCGTTTACAACAATTTATTCATTCCTGGCTCAAAAGTTTCAGCTCTTGTTTCAGATGAACGAGTCAAAGCCGTATCTTTAACAGGAAGTAAACCTGCTGGTTCCAATTTTGCCTCTGAAGCAAGCAAAGTAATAAAAAAATCAACACTTGAGCTAGGAGGGAGTGATGCTTTTATTGTGCTAGCTGATGCAGATATTGATAGTGCGGTTGCGACAGCGACTGCTGGCCGTCTATGGAATGCAGGGCAAGTTTGTGTTTCACCAAAACGTATTATTGTATTAGAAAACGTTGCGAAAGAATTTATCGCAAAAGCAAAAGCAATCTATGAAAAAATTATTGTGGGTGACCCAATGGACCCAGCTACGCAACTCGCCCCATTAAGTAGCGAAGGAGCAGTAAACGACGTTATTAATCAAGTTGAAGTGGCTGTAAAAGAGGGCGCAACACTGGTATTTGGCGGTAAGCGATTAGATCGTGAAGGGGCGTTTATGCAACCCACAATATTGACAGATATAAAACCGAATATGAAAGCTTATCATGAAGAAATATTCGGCCCAGTACTTTGTATTTATGCTGTAAAAAATATAGATGAAGCCATTCAATTAGCTAACGCGACTGAATTCGGTTTAGGTGGAACTGTCTTTGGTAAGAATGAAGCGGAAGCAATAAAAGTGGCTCGCCAAATAGTCACAGGGATGGTTTATATCAATCATACGACAGGAATTGCCCCTGAGCTCCCCTTCGGTGGAACTAAGCTTTCTGGTTATGGTCGAGAACAATCACTTGCGGGCATTCGTGAGTTTGTGAATGAAAAATTAATTCGAGTTACCACGCCAGATGCACCTTATTAATAATTATTAATCCTCAGCGCGGGCTCATAGTTTTATACTCATGAGCCCACCCAGTCCAAATCAGCTCTCTTTCGATTAAGATTTTCTCGCCTTAATACAGCTACACACGATTTAAATCAAATAACACAAAAGAAAAATGACAAATTTGATTGCACTGTTTATAAAAGGACGGATAACCTAAGAATTAAGCGTAACTACAACATTATTGAATTTTGTTATTCAATGAAAGGAATATCGATGCAATTATCTGAACGGATAGCTCAACTTAGCAATTACCTTGAAAGCGGTTTATATGAACGCCAGCAGGCTATTCGTTTATGTTTATTAGCCACATTAAGTGGGGAAAGTGTTTTTCTCTTAGGCCCTCCAGGTATTGCAAAAAGCTTGATAGCGAGACGAATGAAATTTGCTTTTCGCCATGCAAATGCGTTTGAATACTTAATGACACGTTTTTCGACTCCCGAAGAAATATTTGGCCCACTATCAATACAGGCACTAAAAGATGAAGGGCGCTACCAACGGCTAACTAAAGGCTATTTACCTGATGCTGAAGTTGTCTTTCTTGATGAGATTTGGAAAGCCGGCCCCGCTATTTTAAATACTTTGCTAACGGCAGTAAATGAACGCAAGTTTCGTAATGGTGACGAAGAAAAACGTATTCCGATGCGGCTATTAGTTACCGCTTCTAATGAACTTCCTGATGCAGATAGTAGCCTAGAAGCACTATTTGACCGTATGTTAGTGCGTATTTGGTTAGATAAACTACAAGAAAAACAAAATTTCCGCGCACTTCTAACTGGAAAATCATCCTTAGATGAAGCACAAGTACCTGAACATTTAAAAATCAGTGATGAAGAATACCAACAGTGGCAACAAGAAATACCGAAAATTACGCTACCCGATCACTGTTTTGAGCTTATTTATCAACTACGTCAACAATTAGATGCAACAGATAAGCAAGTTTATGTTTCTGACAGGCGATGGAAAAAAGCGGTTTATCTACTGCAAGCAAGTGCATTTTTCAATGGTAGAAGTAGTGTATCCCCCCTTGATATTGTGCTACTAAAAGATTGCCTATGGCACGATATGCAATCCATGAACACCTTGCCTAAATTATTGCAATCTCTACTGCAAGAGGATGGCTGGCAACAACGTAAATTAATGCACGAAATAGAGCTAACTTACCAACAATGGATGTCATCAACCCAAGATCAAAACAACCAAGACGCATTTAAAGTAAATAAAAACAATGCAATGTTTGCTCGCAAAGCCTCATATGTACTCCCAGAGAATATTGCTGAAGGGCGTATTACGCTATTTTTACATCGCCCATTGCAGTTACATAATATGAAAGTCACCTTTGTGACAACGGATAAAAAATCCCTGATAAACTTTTTAAATAAAGGAACAACGTTATCAGCTCACCTCAACGGAATTGGTTTTGCCCAAGAATTGGCCGCAGAGATTAATAATTTAAACCAAATTCAATTATTAGATGTGAGTCACCAATCATCGACTTTATATCTACAGGATAAAACAGCAAGTAACATACCTACGATAAATAACCAAGAATGGTTAGATAAGTTGGATAAAATTCAAAATGATATCCAAACAGCTCGCTATCAATTTGAAAAACAGCAACCAAATTTATTTATCGAGCCCCATTGGATAGCAGATATAGAACAAAGCTTTATTAACGTATCCGAGAGACTCATCCAACTACGCAACCAAATCACGGGTAAAGTGGCTGAATAATTATGATGAGTTTAGCCACACTCGAAATGCTACTTTCGGTTAATGAAGGTCAATTAATTGAAGAGATCATTATTTCTCTTCTCGCTACCCCACAATTGGCCGTATTTTTCGAAAAACACCCACGTTTGAAAAAAGCCTTACTAAAAGATTTATCCAGTTGGAAAAAAGATCTCAAACAAAGGATGAAAGATGCACTCGTCCCTTTACAGCTTTCTGAAGAGTTTGAGTTGTATCGCCAGTCATTAGGAATTTCCACTGATGCTTTTTTTACCCAACTCCCTACTGTAATTGAAAAGCTTCATCAACTTGATTCCCCTTTTTATCGTGAAGCTTATCAGTTACAGAGTGGCAAAATAGAAAACCGTGGTGCAAGACAATCACTGTTTGTCCAAAGATGGCGTATTAGCTTAATTTTTCAAGTTACGACTCTTCATAAAGAACTGTTGGAGCAAGAAAAAGAACAGTTGCTGGCGGAATTACAGCGTCGGCTAGCGTTAAGTGGAAATTTAGAAGATATACTCGGTGAAAATGAGCGAGCAGCAGGCCGCTTATGGGATCTAAGCAAAGGGGCCAATATGACCTCAGCTTATAATGACCAATTGTTAAATCGTTATAGTGAGTTTTTACGCCAACAACCTGAACTGGAAAAAATAGCCCAATTGTTAGGCCGCAGCCAAACAGCCCAAGCCATTCCAGATGATAGCGTCATACTTGAACCAATGACTATCATGGAAAAAGTCCCTGAAACTGTCCCCGAACAAGTTAATGGTTTAAATCAAAGCGATGATATTTTACGGTTATTACCCGCGGAATTAGCCATGTTAGGACTTGAAGATATAGAGTTTGAGTTTTATCGCAAATTGCTTGAAAAACAACTTTTGACTTATCGTTTACAAGGTGAGAGTTGGCAAGAAAGAAAAATACTTCGGCCAATCACACATCATCATAACGAAGAGCAACCAAGAGGACCATTCGTTGTATGTATCGATACCTCTGGTTCAATGGGGGGGTTAAATGAACGATGTGCCAAAGCCTTTTGCCTTGCCCTGATGAAAATTGCGCTGGCAGATAACCGGTCATGCCATGTCATGTTATTCTCCACTGAAATAGTGCACTACGATTTATTATCTGCCGATGGCTTAGATCAATGTATTCGTTTTTTACATCAGACCTTTAAAGGTGGGACCGATCTCGCCGCTTGTTTGCAAGAAACAGCAATAAAATTGGAGTCAAAACAGTGGGCTGATGCAGATGCAGTGGTAATTTCTGATTTTGTGGCTCAACGTTTGCCCGATGAATTAATTCAGAAGATTAAATCAATGCAGAAGATGGGGAAATACCGCTTCCATGCGGTATCCGTATCAAATTATGGGAAACCCAGCATCATGAAAATTTTTGACCATATTTGGCGCTTTGATACTGGGTTAAAAAGCAGGCTACTACGCCGCTTTAATCGCTAATTACAGCATACCTTCAACTGACTCTTGCATTTCTTCGCCCCACACGCCACATTGTACTTGGCCAATGTGTTGACGTTGCAGAAGCAACATCACTAAACGTGATTGACCAATGCCACCCCCAATAGTTTGCGGCATTTCACCTTTCACTAACGCTTGATGCCACTCTAATTCCATACGCTTTTCATCATTTGTCAGGCCTAATTGGTATGTCAAGCACTCAGGACTTACACGAATACCCATAGAGGACAGCTCAAAAGCATCTTGTAATACTGGGTTCCATACAATGATGTCACCGTTTAAACCACAAAAACCATCTTCATTTTTTGTCGTCCAGTCATCATAGTCTGGTGCACGTACATCATGTGATTCACCGCTCGATAACTTACCGCCGATACCAATCAAGAATACAGCACCCAGTTCTTTCGCGATAGCGCGCTCACGACCTTTAGCGTCTAAGTCAGGGTAACGCTGTAGTAACTCTTCACTGTGGATAAAGTGAATTTGGTCTGGCAGGAACGGTGCCAAACCAAATTCTTTACTTACGGCAGCTTCTGTTTCTTTTATTGCCTTATAGATTTTACCCACTGTCTGTTTCAGATAAGGAAGAGTACGCTCCTCATCTGCCATCACTTTTTCCCAATCCCACTGATCAACATAGACAGAGTGGATAGGGGTTAAGCGATCCTCGTCCGGACGCAACGCTTTCATATGTGTATATAAACCTTGGCCTTTACTAAAACCAAAACGACCGAGCGTTTTACGTTTCCATTTAGCCAATGAGTGAACGACTTCGAAGGTTGCACCTGGAATTGATTTCACTTTTACTTGAACGGCTTTTTCACTACCGGATAAGTTATCTTGTGTACCATCACCTAAACGGCTCAGGATTGGGCCTTGAACCTCAATTAAGCCTAATTCCTTTTCAAGTAAACGTGAGAAATATGATTTAACAAAACTAATTTGTTGCTGATGTTCGATGAATGACTTGTCCATAATTTTGTACCCATAATTTGATTGCTGTATTAGCTGATGTATAGATTAAGCAACAAAATGAGGTATAAATTCAATATACTTCATTAAAAAAAGCCATTGGCGTTTATTTTAATCAAAAAAAAGGGTATAAAAATGAATAATCGTTAAAATGGAGGTGAAATAATGCCTGAAAATTATCAAATCGATAATCTCGATCGTGACATACTTCACGAATTAATGGGAAATGCACGTACACCATATGCGGAATTAGCAAAAAAATTCTCTGTTAGCCCAGGTACAATTCATGTTCGCGTAGAGAAAATGAAGCAAGCTGGAATCATTCAAGGAACTCGTATCGATATCAGCCCAAAACGGTTAGGTTTTGATGTCTGCTGTTTTATTGGCATCATTTTAAAAAGTGCTAAAGATTACCCAACAGCACTAAAAAAACTGGATGCCTTAGAAGAAGTGGTTGAGGTTTATTACACAACTGGGCAATACAGCATTTTTATCAAAGTCATGTGCAAGTCAATTGATGCGTTACAAGACGTACTTATCAACAAAATTCAAACGATTGATGAAATACAATCCACCGAAACGTTGATCTCCTTACAGAACCCAATCTTGCGAACAATTAGCCCTTAGAAAAAAAAATTATATAACAACATTATCCACAGGTAGATCCCAGCTCATTCACAGCGTACAATAGCCAGCAATTATCGTGAAAGAGAATCACCATGACAAAAGTAACCTTAATAAGTGGCAGTACAATGGGCAGTGCAGAATATGTTGCAGAGCATATGGCTGAGATTTTGGACGAATTAGGTTATGAAACAGAAATTCAACATGGTCCTAGTCTTGATGACTTAACACTTGAAGGGTTATGGCTGGTGGTTAGCTCTACACATGGTGCAGGTGATTTACCAGAAAACATTCAGCCTTTATTTGAAAGCATACAAAAAGAATCCCCAGATCTAAGTAAAGTTAAATTTGGTGCAGTCGGGATCGGTAGTTCCGAGTATGACATTTTTTGTGGTGCGATCCACAAACTTGATTCGTTATTAAGCGAAAAAGGGGCAAAAAGGATCGGTGAATGTTTTGAAATTGATGTCCAGCAACACGAAATACCTGAAGATCCCGCGGGGGAATGGGTTAAAATTTGGGCAAACGAACTATGATTTGGTTATTAAACCAGCAGTCAGCTGTGGATAACTCAGGGAAGATCACGGTATTAACCGGTAGTTATCCATAGTATAAGTTTTAGGTCGACCACTGCCTGTGTATAAGTCACCTTTTTGATCCCAGCTTATACGCAATAGGATCACGGATCATTCACAGTATATGATCCTTTACACTTTTATGATCTTTAAAGTGAAAATCCACTTATCCACAGAAACGAGCGATCCTAATAATAGATCTAATAAAGAGATCTTTAAATAAAAAGATCTTAATACTATATAAGGGAGATACCTAAAACTTGGTGTCTTCCTAAAACTTGAGTAGAATCCTCTCCTCAAATGCACAGTCAGCATTTTCTAACGTTTAAGGTTCACACATGTTTTATCCAGAGCAATTTGACGTCATCGTAATTGGTGGTGGTCATGCCGGTACTGAAGCAGCAATGGCAGCTGCACGTATGGGGCGTCAAACCCTATTACTGACTCACAATATTGATACATTGGGCCAGATGTCTTGCAACCCAGCCATTGGTGGGATCGGTAAGGGACATCTGGTTAGAGAAATTGATGCCCTTGGTGGTTTAATGGCAACTGCAACTGACAAAGCCGGCATTCAATTTAGAACATTAAATGCCAGTAAAGGGCCGGCAGTACGTGCAACTCGTGCACAAGCAGACCGCGTTCTTTATCGACAAGCAGTTAGAACCGCTTTAGAAAATCAACCAAACTTAATGATTTTCCAACAACCTGTTGAAGACTTAATTGTTGAAAATAATCAAGTCACAGGCGCTGTTACCCGCATGGGCTTAAAATTTAAAGCAAAAGCAGTGGTATTAACGGTAGGGACTTTTCTTGATGGAAAAATTCATATAGGTTTAGAAAACTACAGTGGTGGTCGTGCTGGTGACCCGCCATCAGTTTCCCTTTCTCAACGTTTAAGGGAATTGCCATTACGAGTTAACCGCTTAAAAACGGGAACTCCACCACGTATTGATGCAAGAACCATCGATTTCACCCAGTTAGCACAACAACTAGGTGATAATCCTATGCCTGTTTTTTCATTCCTAGGCTCACAGGATCAACATCCACAACAGATGCCTTGTTACATCACTTACACCAATGAAAAAACCCATGATGTGATCAGAAATAACCTTGATCGTAGCCCAATGTACGCAGGGATCATCGAAGGTATAGGCCCGCGTTATTGCCCATCGATCGAAGATAAAGTGATGCGCTTTGCAGACAAAGACTCACATCAGATCTTCTTAGAACCCGAAGGCTTAACCAGCAACGAAATCTATCCAAATGGTATATCCACCAGCTTACCATTTGATGTCCAAATGCAAATAGTTCATTCCATGAAAGGAATGGAAAATGCAAGGATCATTCGCCCTGGTTATGCTATTGAGTATGATTTCTTTGACCCTAGAGATCTCAAACAAACTCTAGAAAGTAAATTTATTAATGGCCTGTTCTTTGCTGGTCAAATTAATGGCACAACAGGTTATGAAGAAGCTGGTGCTCAAGGGCTACTAGCAGGCCTTAATGCTGCACAATATGCCTTTGGGTTAGAAGGTTGGTTCCCTCGTCGTGACCAAGCCTATATTGGGGTTTTAGTCGATGACCTGTGTACTTTGGGGACTAAAGAACCTTACCGCATGTTCACTTCACGTGCAGAATACCGTTTGATGCTGCGTGAAGACAATGCAGATTTACGTTTAACTGAAAAAGGGCGTGAACTAGGGTTAGTTGATGACGTTCGCTGGGCTCATTTTAATAACAAAGTTGAATTGATTGAAAAAGAGCGTCAACGCTTAAAAGATATTTGGGTTCATCCAAAATCTGATAACCATGCAGAAATCGACGCAATTTTAACGGTACCAATATCAAAAGAAGCTAACGGGGAAGATTTACTACGTCGCCCTGAAATGACCTATAAAATGTTAACCTCACTTAACCTTTTTGCTCCAGGTATTGATGATCCTCAAGCTGCCGATCAGGTTGAAATACAGGTTAAATATGAAGGTTATATCGCTCGTCAAAAAGAAGAGATCGAAAGACAGCTACGGAATGAAAACACGATATTACCTATTGACCTTGATTACAAACAAGTCAAAGGGTTATCTAACGAAGTAATGGCTAAACTGAACGACCATAAACCAACATCCATAGGCCAAGCTTCACGTATTTCAGGTATTACCCCGGCTGCAATCTCTATTTTACTTGTTTGGCTTAAAAAACAAGGCATGTTACGCCGGAGCGCATAAAAATGGATTTATTATCAAAACTTAACCAATTGTTAGCAAAAGCGGATATCAACCTAACAGATAAACAAAAACAGCAATTAATTGGTTACGTTGAGTTATTAGTTAAATGGAACAAAGCCTATAATCTAACTTCTGTACGTGACCCGCAACAGATGCTGATTCGCCATATTATGGATAGCATAGTGGTGAACGGTCAACTCAACGGGACCACGTTTATCGATGTAGGAACAGGTCCTGGCTTACCAGGGGTTCCTTTAGCTATTGTTCGACCTGAGTCCCACTTTGTTTTATTAGACAGCTTAGGGAAGCGCATACGCTTTTTAAAACAGGTTCAACACGAACTTGGTTTGACGAATATCGAACCGATTCAATCTCGTGTTGAAGAATACCCAGTTGGGTCTGGTTTTGATGGGGTTATCAGTCGAGCTTTCGCATCATTGGATGATATGTTGAGCTGGTGTCACCATTTACCCTCCCCGACAGGGCATTTTTATGCGCTCAAAGGTATGATCCATAATGACGAAATCACCTCATTACCTGAGCAGTTTAAGGTTGAATCAATCATTGAACTGGAAGTTCCTGAACTTGATGAACAACGCCATTTAGTTAAAATATCTATAAAATAAAGTTGCTTCTCGTCAAAAAAATTTATCATTTAGAGCGATAGCCGAAGGTTTAAAAAACTGACGGCTATTATTATTTTTAACGGGGTAGTTAACACTCGAATTTTACGTACTGTTTACACGGCAATAACGAATAAGTTTCCAAAACAGCGTTTTGAAAGTAAATATGGGGTTAATTGCCAATTTTTACTTAATCGATTTAGCTTGATAGTTAGTTAATATTGAAATATTTGCTTTATAGCGGCAGTTTTTTGTTCAAAAATTGAATTCTTTAATTATTTGATTTACAGATTAATTCTATTTTTTCTTACGAAGAAAATTGAATGAATAAATAAAGCGAATAATACGAAGTGTGATATTGATCACGTTTAACTGTAAGTATGTAGCAAATCATTAACTATTTATTAATTATTACTGCGACAATTCTGCGCTAACTCGAAAAAATTAAATATTTATTCACCTTTTCGCTACTTACTGATTGAATTCATTTCGCCTGCCCGTATAATTTGCTCGTTTTTGTCTCTTGACACATTTAAGCAAAGGCAGTTTTATACAACACTTAGCGTTTCTGAGGCTGAGAAGAGCTGGGAGTATCAAAAAAGTTATGTCTGTATCCCTTTATGACAACAAGCATGCTGCAAAGCAGTTGTCTGTTCAGTTTATAACTTTAGTGATCCTCAGTGGGGCTTTCTGTGCAAATAGTATAGAATGGGGGGCCTCTGCTCTTGCTGGTGGGTTAGCATGCTGGTTACCAAATATCGTATTTATGCTGCTAGCACAATTTCAGAAAGCAAAGGAAGAGGATGAACCTGTCCGCATTGCCTGGTTCTTAGCATTAGGAGCAGGGCTAAAGGTTGTTACAACTATCGTTGTTTTAGTTGTTGCTTTCGGTGTGTTCAAAGCGTCATTAACACCACTGGGTTTGACCTATTTAGCGGTGCTAATTGTTCAGATTGTTGCACCAGCCGTTTTTAAACGGTAAGTATTTTTAAACTACAAAAGGGTAAGAGGCATCATGTCTGCATCAGGAGAAGTGATGACTACAGAGGATTACATAGGCCACCATCTGAGAAACCTTCAGTTGGACCTGAGTACCTTTAAGTTGGTCGATCCCCACGCTAGTCCAACATTTTGGACGTTGAACATTGACTCGCTTTTTTTCTCAGTAGTTCTCGGGGCTTTGTTCCTGTGGCTATTTAGAAAAGTTGCAGCCAATGCGACTAGTGGCGTACCCGGTAAGTTACAGACTGCAATAGAACTGATCATTGGTTTCGTTGATAACTCAGTCCGTGATATGTATCACGGAAAGAGCAAAGTTATTGCTCCTTTAGCATTAACTGTGTTCGTCTGGGTATTCTTAATGAACCTGATGGATTTACTCCCAATTGATTTCCTTCCGTATATTGCTGAGCATTATCTCGGGTTACCTGCATTACGTGCAGTACCAACCGCTGATGTTAGTGTCACCTTATCGATGGCTATTGGTGTGTTTATCCTAATCCTCTTTTACAGTATTAAGATGAAAGGAATTGGCGGATTTACGAAAGAGCTCACTATGCAGCCTTTCAACCATCCTGTTTTTATTCCTGTTAACTTGATTCTTGAAGGGGTAAGCCTGCTGTCAAAACCTGTATCACTCGGTCTGCGACTGTTTGGTAACATGTATGCAGGTGAATTGATCTTTATTCTTATCGCGGCTCTGCTTCCGTGGTGGTCACAGTGGTTGTTAAGCCTACCTTGGGCTATCTTCCACATACTGATTATTACGCTACAAGCCTTTATTTTTATGGTTCTGACTGTTGTCTATCTGTCGATGGCATCTGAAGAGCACTAATTTAATTATCAATAATTGTATTAACTGAAACAAACTGGAGACTGTCATGGAAAACCTGAGTATGGATCTGCTGTACATGGCTGCCGCTGTGATGATGGGCTTAGCGGCGATCGGTGCTGCGATCGGTATCGGCATCCTAGGTGGTAAATTTTTAGAAGGTGCTGCTCGTCAGCCAGATTTAATTCCTCTGCTGCGTACACAGTTCTTTATCGTAATGGGTCTGGTCGATGCTATTCCGATGATTGCTGTTGGTCTGGGCTTGTATGTAATGTTCGCTGTTGCTTAATTAACGTTACGGAACACTTTAAGAACATTAATTCACTAATGAATAAGAGGTATTGTCTGTGAATCTAAATGCAACAATCCTCGGCCAGGCTATCGCGTTTGTCCTGTTTGTTTGGTTCTGTATGAAGTATGTATGGCCACCGATTATGGCGGCCATTGAAAAACGTCAAAAAGAAATTGCTGACGGTTTATCTTCCGCAGAACGTGCTAAAAAGAACCTGGAACTGGCGCAAACCGACGCAACCGACCGACTGAAAAAAGCGAAAGCTGAAGCACAAGTCATCATTGAGCAAGCGAATAAACAACGCACTCAAATGATTGATGAAGCAAAAGCAGAAGCAGAAGCAGAACGTGCAAAAATCGTCGCACAAGCGCAAGCTGAAATTGATGCTGAGCGTAAACGTGCACGTGAAGAGTTACGTAAACAGGTTGCGATGCTTGCTATCGCAGGTGCCGAGAAGATCATTGAACGTTCCGTGGATGAAGCTGCTAACAGCGACATCGTTGATAAACTAGTCGCTGAACTGTAAGGAGGGAGGGGCATGTCTGAAATTGCTACTGTAGCTCGCCCCTACGCCAAAGCAGCTTTTGACTTTGCTGTGGAAAACCAATCTGTTGAAAAATGGCAGAATATGCTGGGCTTCATCTCAATGGTGTCGCGTAATGAACAGGTTGGTGAGCTGCTTTCTGGTTCTATTGCACCAGAAACATTAGCTAAAACGTTTATCTCTGTTTGTGGAGATGAAATTGACGAGCATGTTCAAAACTTGATTCGTGTTATGGCAGATAATGGGCGTTTAACTACGCTACCAGAAGTATTAACGCAATTTATTCAATTACGTGATGCTCTGGAATCAACGATTGAAGTTGATGTACTTTCTGCAAACGAGTTGAGTGAACAGCAGTCAGCTAAAATTTCTGCAGCGATGGAAAAACGTCTGTCACGCAAAGTTAAGCTGAATTGCAAAATTGATAAGTCTGTTATTGCTGGAGTGATCATTCGTGCTGGAGACCTCGTCATTGACGGTAGTATCCGCGGTCGCTTAGAGCGTTTAACTGACGTCTTGCAGTCTTAAGGGGACTGGAGCATATGCAACTGAATTCCACCGAAATCAGCGAACTGATCAAACAGCGTATTGCTCAGTTCGATGTTGTGAGTGAAGCTCACAATGAAGGTACGATTGTATCCGTTAATGACGGTATCATTCGTATTCACGGTTTAGCCGAAGTCATGCAGGGTGAAATGATCGCGCTGCCAGGCAACCGTTACGCCATCGCATTGAACTTAGAGCGTGACTCTGTTGGTGCGGTTGTTATGGGTCCTTATGCCGACTTGGCAGAAGGCATGAAAGTAAAATGTACTGGTCGTATTCTTGAAGTTCCAGTAGGCCGTGGCCTACTTGGACGTGTCGTGAATACACTGGGTCAACCAATTGATGGTAAAGGCCCTGTTGAGAATGATGGCTTCTCTCCAATTGAAGTTATTGCTCCAGGTGTTATCGAACGTCAATCCGTTGATCAGCCTGTACAAACTGGTTATAAATCAGTCGATGCGATGATTCCAATCGGCCGTGGTCAGCGTGAGCTTATCATCGGTGACCGCCAGACAGGTAAAACTGCTCTAGCGATCGACGCAATCATTAACCAGCGTGATTCTGGTATCAAATGTGTTTATGTCGCTATCGGTCAGAAAGCATCTACAATTTCTAACGTAGTACGTAAACTCGAAGAACACGGCGCTCTGGAAAACACCATTGTTGTTGTTGCGACTGCATCTGAATCAGCAGCTCTGCAATACCTTTCCGCATACTCTGGATGCGCAATGGGTGAATACTTCCGTGACCGTGGTGAAGATGCACTGATCGTTTACGATGACCTATCTAAACAGGCTGTCGCATACCGTCAAATTTCGCTGTTGCTGCGTCGTCCACCAGGACGTGAAGCATACCCAGGTGATGTTTTCTATCTGCATTCACGTTTACTTGAGCGTGCAGCTCGTGTTAACGCTGAATACGTTGAAAACTTTACTAAAGGTGAAGTTAAAGGCAAAACAGGTTCATTGACGGCTCTGCCTATCATTGAAACTCAAGGCGGTGACGTTTCTGCATTCGTACCGACTAACGTAATTTCGATTACAGATGGTCAGATCTTCCTGGAATCTAACCTGTTTAACTCTGGTATTCGTCCAGCGGTTAACCCAGGTATTTCAGTATCTCGTGTTGGTGGTGCTGCTCAGACTAAAATTATCAAGAAATTGTCTGGTGGTATTCGTACAGCACTGGCTCAGTATCGTGAACTGGCAGCGTTTGCTCAGTTTGCTTCCGACCTTGATGATGCGACTCGTAAACAGTTAAGTCATGGTCAGAAAGTAACTGAATTGCTGAAACAGAAACAATATGCACCGATGTCAGTAGCAGAGCAGTCATTGTCTCTGTTTGCGGCAGAACGTGGATTCTTGGATGATGTTGAGTTAGCGAAAATTGGTGCATTCGAAACAGCATTAGTTTCATATGCACTGCGTGAGCATGCTGACCTTATGAATGAAATCGGCCAGGCTGGTAACTATAACGATGATATCGAAGGTAAGTTGAAAAAACTGCTCGAATCATTTAAAGCAACTCAGTCCTGGTAATACTATTCGGCCCGTGAGTTTTTATGGGCCGTCTGGTTAATAAGGAGAAGCAGTAATGGCCGGCGCAAAAGAGATACGTTCCAAGATTGCCAGCGTGCAAAACACGCAGAAGATCACTAAAGCGATGGAAATGGTCGCTGCGTCCAAAATGCGTAAATCGCAAGAACGCATGGCGGCTAGCCGTCCTTATGCGGAGACCATGCGCAGTGTTATTGGTCACCTAGCGTTAGGTAATCTGGAATATAAACATCCATATCTCGAAGAGCGTGAAGTTAAGCGCGTAGGGTATTTGGTTGTTTCAACAGACCGTGGTCTGTGTGGTGGTTTGAACATTAACCTGTTCAAAAAACTCCTTGCAGATATGAAATCATGGTCTGAGAAAAATGTTCAGGTTGATTTGGCTTTAATCGGCTCTAAAGCGGTTTCATTCTTTGGTTCTGTTGGCGGCAATGTCGTTACACAAGTAACCGGAATGGGGGATAACCCAACGCTTTCAGATTTGATTGGTCCAGTTAACTCTATGCTACAAGCCTATGATGAAGGGCGTTTGGATAAACTGTATGTGGTGACTAACAAGTTCATCAATACAATGTCTCAGGAGCCAACTATTCTTCAATTATTGCCATTGCCTGCAAGCAATGATGAAACATTGAAGAAGAAATCTTGGGATTATATATACGAACCCGATCCTAAGGCGTTGCTGGATACCCTGCTACGTCGTTATATCGAGTCGCAGGTTTATCAGGGCGTCGTTGAAAACCTGGCTAGTGAGCAGGCCGCACGAATGGTAGCGATGAAAGCCGCTACTGATAATGGTGGTAACCTGATCAAAGAGTTGCAGTTGGTTTACAACAAAGCTCGTCAGGCCAGCATTACTCAGGAGCTTACCGAAATTGTTTCGGGTGCTTCCGCGGTTTAACAGCTAGGTTTACGAATTACGTAGAGGATTCAAGATGGCTACTGGAAAGATTATCCAGGTAATCGGCGCCGTTGTGGACGTCGAGTTCCCTCAAGATAGCGTACCAAAAGTGTATGACGCTCTTGAGGTTATGAACGGTAAAGAAAAACTGGTGCTGGAAGTTCAGCAACAGTTAGGCGGTGGTGTTGTCCGTTGTATCGCAATGGGGACATCAGATGGCCTAAGCCGTGGTTTAAGTGTTGTTAACTTAGATCACCCAATCGAAGTACCAGTAGGTAAAGCAACTCTAGGACGTATCATGAACGTTCTGGGTGAGCCTATTGATATGAAAGGTGATATTGGCGAAGAAGAACGCTGGTCAATTCACCGTGCAGCACCTAGCTATGAAGAGTTATCAAACTCAACAGAACTACTGGAAACCGGTATCAAAGTAATGGACTTAATCTGTCCATTCGCGAAAGGTGGTAAAGTTGGTCTGTTTGGTGGTGCGGGTGTTGGTAAAACAGTAAACATGATGGAACTTATCCGTAACATCGCGATTGAGCACTCAGGTTACTCAGTATTCGCAGGTGTTGGTGAGCGTACTCGTGAAGGGAACGACTTCTATCATGAAATGACCGACTCTAACGTTTTGGATAAAGTATCACTGGTTTATGGCCAGATGAACGAGCCACCAGGAAACCGTCTGCGTGTTGCGCTGACTGGTCTGACTATGGCTGAAAAATTCCGTGACGAAGGTCGTGACGTACTGCTGTTCGTAGATAACATCTATCGTTATACACTGGCGGGTACTGAAGTATCAGCACTGTTAGGTCGTATGCCATCAGCGGTAGGTTATCAGCCAACGCTGGCGGAAGAGATGGGTGTTCTGCAAGAACGTATTACCTCAACTCAAACAGGTTCTATCACTTCCGTTCAAGCGGTTTACGTTCCTGCGGATGACTTGACTGACCCATCACCAGCAACCACCTTTGCTCACTTGGACGCAACGGTAGTACTGAGCCGTCAAATCGCATCTTTGGGTATCTACCCAGCGGTTGACCCTCTCGATTCTACTAGCCGTCAGCTAGACCCACTCGTAGTTGGTCAAGAGCACTATGATGTTGCGCGTGGCGTTCAGTCTATTCTGCAACGTTACCAAGAACTGAAAGATATTATCGCAATTCTGGGTATGGATGAGTTGTCTGAAGAAGACAAACTGGTTGTTGCTCGTGCTCGTAAGATCCAGCGCTTCCTGTCTCAACCATTCTTCGTTGCTGAAGTATTTACCGGTTCACCAGGTAAGTTCGTTTCCCTGAAAGACACTATCCGTGGCTTCAGTGGTATCCTGAACGGTGATTACGACCACCTGCCAGAACAAGCGTTCTATATGGTTGGTACCATTGAAGAAGCTGTGGAAAAAGCTAAAAAGCTTTAATCCAGCTGACAGGAGGTTGATATGGTAGCTGCAATGACATACCACCTGACTGTTGTTAGTGCTGAAAAACAAATGTTTGAAGGCCTAGTACAGAAAATTCAGGTGACAGGTAGTGAAGGTGAGCTGGGGATTTACCCGCAGCATACCCCGCTGCTGACTGCCATAAAACCGGGCATGGTACGTATTACCAAGCAGTTTGGTGAAGAAGAACTAATTTACCTCTCCGGCGGTATTTTAGAAGTACAACCAAACGGTGTTATCGTACTCGCTGATACAGCGATCCGTGGTAAAGATTTAGACGAAGCTCGAGCAGTGGAATCTAAACGTAAAGCGGAAGAACACGTCCGTAAAGCACACGGTGATGTTGATTATGCTCAGGCATCGGCAGAACTTGCAAAAGCAATAGCCAAACTTCGAGTGATCGAATTGACTAAAAAGCTAATGTAATGATAGCAGTATAGAAAAAAGCCAGTTGGTTAACCCTAACTGGCTTTTTTATTTGAACGAAATATGTAGTAATTTATAAAGGAAATAGGTTTACTTTCATCCCTAAGTTGGAGTTTCAGGAAAAATGACTGTGCAAAGAAAAAGTGTCGTGATTTTAGCTGCCGGTAAAGGCACACGGATGTATTCAAATCTACCTAAAGTTTTGCATTTACTTGCGGGCAAACCGATGGTGCAGCATGTTATAGATACAGCAAAATCCATTGGTGCATCAGATATTCATCTGGTATACGGACATGGCGGTGATTTACTGAAGGAAAAACTGGGTGAGCAAAACCTAAATTGGGTATTGCAGGCCGAACAACTTGGAACGGGCCATGCGATGCAACAAGCTGCACCAAACTTCCAAGATGATGAAGACATTGTCATGTTATATGGTGATGTCCCATTGATTGCCAAAGATACCTTAGATCGCTTAATTGAAGTGAAACCTGAAGGTGGAATTGGTTTACTGACCGTTATCTTAGATAATCCAAGTGGTTATGGACGTATCATTCGTGAAAATAATGAAGTTGTCGGTATTATTGAACAGAAAGATGCGACTGAAGAGCAACGTAAGATCCAAGAAATCAATACTGGTATTATGGTTGCTAGTGGTAAAGATTTTAAACGTTGGTTGGCTCAGCTAAACAACGATAATGCACAAGGCGAATATTACATTACAGATGTCATCGCATTAGCGCATAAAGAAGGGAATAAAATTGCAACTGTTCATCCTAAACATTTAAGTGAAATGGAAGGCGTGAATAACCGTCTGCAATTGGCTGCGTTAGAAAGGGTTTATCAGAAAGAACAAGCTGAAAAACTGTTATTAGCGGGGGTGATGCTAATCGACCCTGCACGTTTTGACCTGCGCGGAACATTGACTCATGGTCGTGACATTATTATTGATACTAATGTGATCATTGAAGGCGATGTGACATTGGGCAATAACGTCCATATTCAATCTGGCTGTATTTTGAAAAACTGTGTAATTGGGGATAACTCAGTTATTAGCCCATATTCAGTAATAGAAAACTCTGATTTATCATCAGAATGCACGGTTGGCCCTTTTGCGCGTTTACGCCCAGGTGCTAAATTAGCGGCCAAAGCGCACGTAGGTAATTTCGTTGAAATGAAAAATGCGTCTTTAGGGTTAGGTTCTAAAGCTGGCCATTTGAGTTACCTCGGTGATGCACAAATTGGTGATAACGTGAATATTGGTGCTGGAACTATCACTTGTAACTATGATGGCGCTAATAAATATAAAACCATTATCGGTGATGATGTATTTGTAGGCTCTGATACCCAATTAGTCGCGCCAGTTTCAGTGGCAAAAGGTGCAACCATTGGTGCTGGTACGACAGTGACTCGTGATGTGAATGAAGATGAGCTTGTTGTTAGCCGTGTAAAGCAAATGCATATAAAAAACTGGCAACGTCCAGTTAAGAAAAAATAAGTAAATATTAAGGAGTGATAGCGATATCTCTCCTATGATAAAAACGCTAATAAATAGCAAAGATTAAAATAGCTACCTAAGGTAGCAATATAAAAATAAATATCCCCATTTTCTACAAGGCTGGGGAACAGTGAAAACTGTACAACAATTAGGTTACGACAAAATAAGGGTCTCTATAGAAAGAGCCTTTTGTCTAGGAATCAATAAAATATGTGTGGAATTGTAGGTGCTGTTGCACAACGTGATATCGCAGAAATTTTGTTAGAAGGTCTTCGTCGTCTTGAATATCGTGGTTACGACTCAGCTGGTATGGCTGTTGTTGATCACGAAGGTCATCTACAACGCTTACGTGAAGTGGGCAAGGTGCAAATGCTGGCGGAAGAAGCGGAAAAGAACCCTGTATCAGGTGGAACGGGGATTGCGCATACTCGTTGGGCGACTCATGGTATTCCAAGTGAACGTAATGCTCACCCGCATACGTCAGGTTATATTGCAGTTGTTCATAATGGTATTATTGAAAACTACTTAGAACTGAAAGAAGAACTGAAAAAACTCGGTTATGTCTTTAGTTCAGAGACTGACACTGAAGTGATTGCTCACCTTGTTCACCATGAACAACAAAAAGGTGGGTCACTGGTGGAAGTGGTTCAACGTGTTATTCCACAATTACGCGGTGCTTACGGTACGGTAATTATGGATAGCCGTATTCCTGAATTATTAGTCGCTGCACGCTCTGGTAGCCCATTGGTTATTGGCTTAGGTGTGGGTGAAAACTTCTTAGCATCGGACCAATTAGCACTACTGCCTGTGACTCGTCGTTTTATTTACCTTGAAGAAGGTGATGTCGCGGAAGTTACTCGCCGTACTGTTCGTATTTTTGATAATAACGGTGCCCCTGTTGAACGTGAGCAAATCGAATCAAATGTTCAATATGATGCAGGTGATAAAGGCGTTTATCGTCATTACATGCAAAAAGAAATTTACGAACAGCCAATGGCAATTAAAAACACCCTTGAAGGGCGTTTTGACAAAGACAATGGCATCGATTTGAGCGAAT
Source organism: Providencia sp. NPDC089933 (assembly GCF_049545585.1). Lineage (NCBI taxonomy): Bacteria > Pseudomonadati > Pseudomonadota > Gammaproteobacteria > Enterobacterales > Morganellaceae > Providencia > Providencia sp. NPDC089933. Next base: position 70,003 of record NZ_JBMWDT010000016.1, on the reverse strand, counting down.
TAGGCCCTAAAGCCGGTGATATTTTATCTCAAGTTGAGCATATTCAAATTGTTGCTTGTGGAACATCTTACAATGCAGGCATGGTTGCGCGCTATTGGTTTGAATCCTTAGCAGGTATTCCATGTGATGTGGAAATCGCTTCAGAGTATCGTTATCGCAATCCAGCACATCGTAAAAATAGTTTAATGATCACGTTGTCTCAGTCAGGTGAAACGGCGGATACATTAGCGGCATTGCGTTTATCTAAAGAATTAGGTTATCTGACTTCTTTAGCTGTTTGTAATGTTGCAGGCTCTTCATTGGTACGTGAATCAGAATTTGCGTTGATGACAAAAGCGGGTGCAGAAATTGGTGTGGCATCAACCAAGGCATTTACTACACAATTAACAGTTTTACTGATGTTAGTGGCATATATGGGGCGTTTAAAAGGTGCAAACCCTGAGCTGGAAGAAAATATTTCCCATGCATTACATGCGCTCCCTTCCCGTATTGAAAGCATGTTGTCTCAAGATAAAGTCATCGAAGCATTAGCGGAAGATTTTTCTGATAAGCACCATGCATTATTCTTAGGTCGTGGTGATCAATTCCCTATAGCAGTTGAAGGGGCATTGAAATTGAAAGAAATTTCATATATTCATGCGGAAGCTTACGCTGCGGGTGAATTGAAACATGGTCCATTAGCGTTAATTGATGCAGATATGCCTGTCATTATTATTGCTCCTAATAATGAGTTACTTGAAAAGCTTAAATCAAATATTGAAGAAGTGCGTGCTCGCGGCGGTTTATTGTATGTGTTTGCTGATAAAGACGCGGGATTTGAAGCCAGTGAAAATATGAAAATCGTTTCTTTACCTCATGTTGAAGAACTGATTGCACCAATTTTTTATACTGTCCCATTACAATTACTGTCTTATCACGTCGCATTAATTAAAGGTACTGATGTAGATCAGCCTCGTAACTTAGCGAAATCTGTTACGGTTGAGTAATTAATAAATTGATTAATAAAGGGCTCATTATTTAACCGTAATGAGCCTTTTTTTTCAAATTTAAGCAATCTTGAACATATTTGTGTTGATTGTATTCGTATAGAAAATGAAAAAGAAAGGCAAGAAAAAGTTGAATATATTGATAACCTCTTCTTTATAAAAAAAGAAAATGCGTTAAGTATCAATGATCTTTCTTTTGAAAATAGTGTTTTTTTACTTGCACTTATACGGTGTTGTGCTGATGAAAACCTAATGTATTTAGATAGCCTTGATAATCGGAGGTATGAAAAATTAACACCGAATTATAATTTTGATCTGTTAATTATAGAACAGCTTTATACCGCTGGTTTAGTCACTCATTTTCCTGCATCAGGGTCATTGTCCTTGTAAGAAAAATGACCCTGTGTTGTGGAATAGTATCGTTAGTAAGGATGTTATTTCACTTTCCTTTCAATTTTGGTAAAAGATCTTCTATTTCAGAATAATAAAAAGGCTTTTCATTATTCGTTTTAAGTGGGTTTATAGTAAACATATCCTTATAAATTTCATGTATTGTTAGGGTTCCTAATGAGGGATATTTTTTTAACCCAGTAGCTTGTGCTACAAAGTCGACATCAATAACATATTTTTTTCCATTATTATCTATTTTAACATTTCCTTCAGAACCATAATCAAATAAAATACGCCCTTTCTCTTTTACAAAGTCAAATGCATTTTTTCCAGTTATAGACTTACCATCGACATATTTGGTAATTAGTACTTGTTTACCATTTTTTAATGTGATTCCTCGAGAAAAATCATTATCCCTATTTATTTCATTTAATACATTTGAACAGCGAGAGTACTCGGTGTTTTTATTACTTTTCTGTATATTGTCATCATTGGGTATTTTGATAACAAAGTTACCTATCCTATAGGCGGCTCCATATACCCCTTTTCCGATGAGATCGCCAGAACATAGGACTATAGTATGATCATTATTCCCTGTTGGAATGAATGTTTTTCGGTGGTTTTTAATTAAATTAATATATTGTGAGGGTAGTATTTTATTTTGTGATTGAGTGTAAATTACATTTTTCTCCCTAATTATTTCAGAAAATAAATCTATATTATCTATACTTTCTATGTTTTTTTTATCGCTTTTTATTTTGTTTGATATAATTTCTTTTTTATAATTTAGTTCTATGTTTTTGTTTGCTATATTTACTATCTTGTTTTTTAGTGTGACCTTGTTGGAAATGTTATATATTTTATTTGGGTTATGTTTATAATCAACATTGATAATAATTGGTCTCATAATAATCTCCATTTAAATATGTTGTATAATGATATTAAAATTAAGAGATTATTTATTTTAAAAAAGGATGTTATGAGTCGTTTTTCAATAAGTTAATCATATCACTAAATATAGATTGCCATTCATTATCATCGATTTCCATTAATCCCATATAGCGCAGCATAAAAGCGCCTTCAGTTGCTAGAAAAATAATTCTTGCCTGTTTGCCTTTTTCTGTGGATGTATTCAGGTTTTCAATACGTTCACGATACCAAATACGTGTACTTTTAAGGTATTCCGGAGTTTGTAATAATGACGCCATTAAGGCCGCACCTTTGGCCATTGAGACTTTATCGTGCTCATGGGTTGCTTGTAGATGGGCTAAAATTTTCCTTTCTGGGCTATTATCTTGCTCAATAACTCGGTTGAATACTTCATCATAGGATCGGCCCCAACGTTCAAACATCGCATCGATAAGGGCCTCTTTATTGCCAAAGCAGTACTGAACTCCACCTTTAGAGATCCCCATTGCTTTTGCAACAGCATCAATAGTCAGGGCTGCGGCCCCTTGTGTAATGACGATTTCTTCAGCGGTATCCAGTACCTTATCGCGATCAATCGTTCGTTGACGTCCCATTTAGAAAAACCTCTTTTCAATACATACGTATGGATTTATATTATAGCACGATCATCAATAAAGCGTGATCAACCAAACTCATTGAGAGAATTTTATGTTAGCCGATTATAAACGCTGGATAGTACTTCTGTTAGTATCAAGTGTGTTATTTCTTATAGTTATTGATGTTACTGTGCTTTATACCGCACTGCCCAAGTTGACTCATGATTTAGGTGCGACCGCATCTGAAAAACTATGGATTATGAATGCTTACCCATTAGTGGTTGCAGGTTTATTGCCTGCTGCGGGAATGTTAAGCGATAAAGTGGGTCATAAGCAGATGTTTTTATTGGGGCTACCATTATTTGGCATAGCGTCATTATGTGCGGCTTTTTCGCCAACGGCGATGAGTTTAATTTTATCTCGAGGCTTCCTCGCGGTTGGTGCTGCTGTAAGTATGCCAGCGACATTAGCGATTGTTAGGAATGTTTTTTTAAACCCAAAAGAAAGGGCGCTCGCAATCGGTATTTGGTCTGCTGTGGCATCAGGTGGTGCCGCTATTGGCCCTTTAATTGGCGGTATCTTACTTAACCATTTTTGGTGGGGTTCTGTTTTTTTAATTAATGTTCCTGTTGTGTTATTAGTTTTACCATTTGCTTATTGTTTGGTTCCTAAATGCGGTGGAAATAACAACAAAAAAATCGATGTACTGGGGGCTATTTTAGTTTTGATCGGGCTTATCAGTTCTATTTATACATTAAAAGAAATAGGTAAAGCTTATACAGATTGGACTGCTGTAATGGCTTCTGGGGTTATTGGTGTGGTCTTTTTGGCGGTCTTTAAGCATCGGCAAATCACATCGGAATCGCCAATGATTGATTTTGCCTTATTGAGAAATCCTAAATTTAGTGCTGGTATCTTGATGGCAATTATATCCCTTGTGGTTATTGTTGGGGTCGAACTGCTGCTTAGTCAGCGGTTACAGTTGGTACTAGGTTATACGCCATTTGACGCGGCGCTTTATATCATGCCTATTCCTATTGCCTCGTTGATCTCAGCCCCTTTAGCGGGGGTGTATTTGCATAAGTTAGGTGAAACAAAATTAGCTGTTTTAGGGTTTACATGTACCTTAATTGGTGTTGTTGGTTTAGCGTGGGTATTTAAAACATCAACAGGTTTATTATTACTTTCATTCTTATTTTTGATTGGCTTTGGGTTAGGGGCTATTTTTACTACGGCTTCTACAACGGTAATGTTAAGTGCATCCGAAGAAAAAGCAGGTATGGCAGCTTCTCTTGAAGAGGTTGCTTATGAAATTGGTAGTGTACTTGGCGTGACTTTTATGGGGGGGTTGATGAGTGCTGTTTATACGTTAAAGCTATCCCTTCCAGATGATTTAGCGGTCAGTAATAAGGTCTATGATAGCATTGATGAAGCGTTGCTGGTTTCTGAAAAGCTACCATTAGACAGTGCTAACAGATTAATTAATCAGGCTAATATTGCTTTTGATCATGCCTTTTTAGTGGTCATGATAGCGACGATTGTTGTCTTGCTTGTTAGCATATTGGCTCTACCGTACTTTATGCGTACTAAAAAACACTGAATTGATTAATTAAAAATGGGAGCTAGGTTGCTCCCATTTTAGTTGGATTTAATTATTTCACTTTACGGATCATGATGATAGCCATCAACGGGCTAAGGGAAAATAACGCAAATAGCCAGATAGATGCCTGTTGTGCCCCCAACATTCCGCCGGGGCTGATTAGCCCACTATTGTTAACAACGACACCAACAAGAGCTGCTGATAAGGCCGTGGCATATAGCTGAATAGTAATTATTGAAGAAGATGCAAGGTTTTCTTCCCCTTTTGGCGCATTATTAAATACACGTAGAACGAGGTGAGGCCAACAAATGCCAATACCTAGCCCAACGCCTGCCATAGCAATTAAGTAAATAATAAATAAAGGTAAAGATTCGGTCAGTTTCTGGTTATGCGTCAATACTGCTAGAACAATCAGAGATATAAATATGATGACCGGCCAGACTCTTATAATCTGAATGACTACCTTACCTGTTTTATTTGCACTAAATAGTGCCCCTATTGTCCAGCCAGCAGCCATGATCGCAGTTAAGTACCCTGCATATAATGGTGAAAAGTGATGAATGGTTTGAAGAAAATAAGGTACATAAATTTCTGTTGTCATGCCACCAACAAGTAAGCACATAGTTAAAAAAATCACACCAAGCTGATTTTTTAACGAATAGGAGCCGGTTGGTAATAAACGTTTTCCGTTTTTCCCATCTAACAACACAATAATAATAAGTGTGGCGAGGCCAATGAATAAGCCAATCAGGTTTACTAGTAATTTTTCCGATAAGCTACCAATTGAAATAGCAAGAACTGAGATAACAAGTAATGATATTGCTAAGAAAGGAATTTTAGCCGTTTGAGGTGGCTGGTTTTGCCTTTTTGGTAGTTGTCCGATGACAATTAAGGATAAAAAAACGGCTACAGGGAGTAGGGCCCAAAATGCCCAGCGCCAATGACCACCCTCTGCAAAAATACCACCAATGGCTGGGCCACATAAGGTCGCTATTCCCCACATACCAGAAACGACGCCCATCGCCCGTGACCATAAATTTTCTGTGAAAACAATTCGGATCAAAGCATAACTTAGTGCGAATAAAATCCCCCCACCAAGCCCTTGTAGCGCTCTCCCTCCAAGTAATATCAACATAGATGGGGAAGCCGCACACCAGATAGACCCAAGGGAAAATAATATTAATGCTATTAAATAGGCAAATTTAGGCCCAAAGCTATCTAAAATTTTGCTGGAAAGCGCTGAACCGACAATTGAAGTTGCCACAAACAACGTGGTATTCCATGCATAATATTCAAGACCACCAATATCGTTAACCACACTGGGTAATATGGTTGTTACGATATAAATATTAATAGCGTGTAAGGCAACGCCTCCAGTGAGCGCTATTGTGAGTAATGCATTGGAACCACTGAGTAAATCAGCCCATTTACCCTGTGCTGTTGTTGGTGTTTTATTGCTCATAGAGAGACCCGCTAGACAGAATAGTCAGAAAAGAGGTATTATCCAAGTAATGTATTGGATAATAGAGTCGTATAATGATTAAAGCAAGTAATTACTTTGATAATTTAAATCTCACTCAAGCCGTAGATAAAGTCCTTTTTTGTATTAAAACGAAAGGGCCAATATCTACAGCAGTAATCGCTAAAGATTTAAATCTGACGGGGGAGGCTGCACGGCAACACCTTCAAAAGTTAGTTACTTTAGGGTTAGTGGAAGGTGCTCAGTGTATGTCACAAACCGGAGCGGGAAGGCCTCGGCAAAATTGGGTTCTCACTGAATTAGGGCACCAGCGTTTTCCTGATACCCATGCGCAATTAGCTCTGCAATTAATTGATTCTGTTCGTACTATTTTTGGTGATGAGGGTTTAGAGCGCCTGATAAGCCAAAGAGAAGAGGAAAGCCGAGATAAATATTTTGCACGTTGTAAAGGTTTGGCATTGCCGGAACGTTTAGCAGCATTAGCAGAAGTCCGGAGCGAGGAAGGCTATATGGCGAAAGTTGAGCAAGATAATGACAGTTGGTTATTTATTGAAAATCATTGCCCAATTTGTGCTGCCGCGACGGTTTGCCAAAACTTTTGCCGTTCGGAATTAACTTTATTTAGCGAGGTAGTCGGTGACGAGGGGAGTGTTGTGCGTGAGCAATACTTGCTAAATGGTGCGGCACGTTGTGTATATCGAGTCACAGTTAAAAACTAAATACCAAGAAGTCTTGGTATTTAGTTATCAAAATAAGCTTATTGATAAACAGTGAGTGTTTCCGTTGATTCTATATGTGGCGCCAGTTCTTGTTTATCTAACCATAATGGTTTTTTACCGAACTGGTTGTACAGTGAAAGCTGGTCTTGGTAATGGGGTGAGCGTTTGCCTTGGGGTGAAATAAAACCACTTTGACCAGGAGCAACAACATCCCACGCTTGAACACCATTTTCAGTAAATACCACAAGGTCATTTTCTGTACCTCTATTATGGTATTCATTTTGATGGAAATTTTCTTTTGCTAGAGCCTGTGGAACCCCAAAGAAATTATTTTCACGGAAAGTTAATGCAGTAGCATTGGTTTGCCAGTTTGCAGGGTCGTCGCCGTATTTATCTTTCATTTTTTGGTAGGTGGTATCCAGTGCTTTTCGGATGATAGTATTCTTGGATTGACCTGAAAAAATATCCACTGTTTGAGGAATAGCGGAGTCATTACCCAGTAGTGATTCATAAAGTAACTTGGCACCCGTGCTAATATTTAATGACCCTGTAGGCCCTTCTTGTGTGGTTTCATAGCCACTTGCAAGATACCATTTATCAAATGGGGTTGGGATCGTTTGGCCTAATGTAGCTTTGAGCATTTCTTTTAACCAAATATCAAGGATGGCTGAACCTGGGTGAATATAGTGTTTACCATCACTGGATAATTGGTTTATACCATCCCATTGTTTGAGTATTGAGACTAATTTGGCTGCGTTATCACTAGCTGGTAAGGTTTCAGTAGCTTGTCTTAAATAAGGCATAAATAAACGCCGGTTGAGGTCAACACGGCTAGTCTGTTGTAAAATATTCCACATATCATCTGATGTTAATTTATCATAAGAATCTATGAGGTTGTCTATCTCTGTCACTCTATCCGCACTGCCCCAGAGAAAAGCAAAAAGGTCGCTCGCAGGGTAATTTTTTGCGGGGGAATTATTCCAGTTAGCGATATAACCTGATTTAGGGTTATACACTTTAGGGTTGTTTTCGAAGGGTTGCATACCTTTCCAATCCCAATCACCTGTTCCTGGAACAGGTAAACGCGGATCATGGTTAGCTTGGCGATCTGGGTAATGACCGGTGTGAACATAGCCGATGTTTCCGTCTTTATCGGCGTAGTACCAGTTAATTGTGAGGGCTTGGTCCTTTGCTTGGTTTAGCCATTGCTGCCAATTTTGTGCTTGCCCTTGTTTAACCCATGCCATTAATGATGATAGTTCTTTCCCATCCCACGCGCGAGATTTACTGTAAGCGGTGTGAGTAGAGTCGTCGCGCTTAATAATATTGCCATGAACTGTACGGTAAACAGCAAAGGTAACCGGTTTTTCGCCTTTTACGTTGATTGTTTCTTGGCGTGTTAGCATTTTTTTCCATTGGCCTTGATGTAAATAATTATTGGGGTTTTCAGGTGAAACTTCTTCAGCAAAGATATCAACACCATCGCCAAACCCTGCCGTTGACCCCCAAGAAATATGGCCATTATGACCGAATAAAATAGCTGGGTAGGCAAAAGGAGTATTTCCAACAATGTTAAACCCTGCACCATGCAAACCAATACCATAGGTATATGCGGGGTTAAACCAACCGAACTGAGGGCCGTTGAGTAAAATAGCGTTTGCGCCAGAAGCTTTATTTTTCCCCACTAACCAAATATTGCTGGTGGTGGGGTAGCCCGCAATCCCATTAGCTCCACCTTGTTCGTACTGTTGGGAAATTAACGCATTGTTTTGTTTAGGGGAAAGAGCAATAAGTTTACCTGAGTTATTTTTAGCGGGTCGATCAAACATGGGAGCCGTTAAACGGTAATCATTAATTTGATTCAATTGTGTTGTTATTTTGTTATTTTTTGAATCTGAATAGGTAAATTCTTGCGGTGAGATGGTTGTTGGTGCATTGGGGTTATTAAGCCAATTAATTTGGTCAAAGACTTTTACTCCCATTTGTTCACCATACTTATCTTTCAGTGCAGTAAGTAATGCAAGGTTATCAATTTCACTGTTCATATCAGAAAAACGATTTGCCATTGTACCAACCATGATCATGGCAACATCAAAGCTATCCCATTGTGAAGGTAAAAAACCATAATCGATAAACTGCTTAGGCATTAATTCATTTGGTTTTTCATTAACTTGTTTTATCCATGCATTCATTCCATCAGCATAACCTTTTAGAATATCTTTCTGTTCTGTCGGTAAATGAGTTATTTGTTGATGAATAGAATCTGGCCAATAGTTAGTTCTAATATCTTTGTCAAAAGCGATGTAATCTTTACCTAACACTTCTGAAACCGTGCCCTGTGTGCTGCGTTTCGCCATTTCCATTTGGAACAGCCTGTCTTGTGCGACAGCATAACCATACCCATAAAAAAGGCTATAAGTATCATCGGCATAAATATGAGGAACACCATAGCTGTCTCGTTCAATTTTCACTTGTGTAGTGTGTGCGGCAAGTGAGGTGAATGACAAGGTGGTTAACCCGAAAACCATTGCGATAGGTATGACTTTTTTTTTCATCGGTTGTGTCTCCATTGTCGTTATTGTTTTTTGAGACTAGCATTATTACATTGTTAATTATTGGTTAATTTTAAGTTAATTATTAATATGTGAATCAAGCTCACAAAAAGGGATACGTAAAATGGGAAAAAAGATAAAAAATGAGTCAAATGGTGGGGTTATTTGAGCGAAGATCAACGCGTTTTTTTGTCGTAACGATTAGCCAACCATGCGTAGGTAATACCAGCTAGGGCACCAGCAATATGGGATTCAGTAGAAATATACAGGTTAATGGGGAGCAAGCCGCTAGCCATCGTACCAAAATAAAATAACACGAATAATGCAATGGCAATATCAACCCATTTTCGCCGTAAAAAGCCTTGGGCAATGAGTAAGCCCCATAGACCAAAAACCCAGCCACTAGCACCGATATGGATAGCATTACGGCCTAGTAACCAAACAGCTAAACCACCAACACTGATAATAAACAATGATGCCAGTAGATAAGCTTTAACTGTGCGATGAAGTAGCAAGGCACTTAAAATGATAAATGGCGGTAAATTGCTGAATAGATGCTCCCAACTACCGTGGATAAAGGGGGCAAAAAAAATGCCTAGTAACCCGGTCATGGTTCGAGGGACAACCCCAAAGGGGGTTAACCCACCCGCTGTTAGACTATTAATTAACTGAACAATAATAAAAATTGCTACCAGAAAAATTAATAGCCTAATACGCGGGTAACCTTGCAAAAAGTTCATCAGGGGTTACCAAGGGCTTGGACGCTTTCTACTAATGAAGCTAGCTGGCCCACAACCCGATCACCAATATCGGCATTATCGCCACCAAGTGCTTTATTACGCATGAAGTCTTTCTTAATTTGCTGCCAGCGTTTAGCATCTTTCTGAGAAAGAGTGCCACGTATTTCAGCCAGTTTAAGTAAGTTTTCTTCTGCACCAGTGGTTAAAAGTTGAGCTTCCCCAAGGTAGTGGTCATCAAGTAACCTTTCTAGCTCATCGTCATTCATAACTGAAGAAACCTTTTCACTCAATTTATTCATGTTTCGATAGCTACCTTGTAGGCGGAAAGCCGGCTCTGTACGGTATTTATCTGATTGGGCTGCACTTGCGATATACTGTTGGTTCACCTTCAATACAATATCTCGTAACTTAATCATTTTTTTGATTACTGAAGTAATTTCATTTATTTCAGCATCAGAATATGGGTAGCTGAGTGAGTTAGTTGAGATTGATTTCCCCATAGCTTTGTCGACAAATAAGTAGAGGTCATTAAGGTCCCGTAACGCTAGAGGGGCTAATACAGGGTTAGATGTGAGGCTATTTTCGATATAACTCAATGCAAAAGCATCATCCATCCCACCTAATACTTCCCCGAGGTTATAGATATCAGCACGGTTTGCTAGCATATCTGGAATACGGAACACTTCTCCTGACTCGGTATAAGGGTTACCGGCCATGACGACACAGAATTTTTTGCCTCGCATATCATAAGTTTTGGTTTTTCCTTTCCAAACCCCTTCAATGCGCCTTGTTCCATCACATAAGGAAATAAATTTCTGTAAAAACTCAGGGTGTGTATGTTGTATATCATCGACATATAGCATCACATTATTCCCCATTTCGAGGGCTAAATTCAGCTTTTCAAGCTCTTGCCTTGCCGTGGCATTAGGTGCTTGTTCGGGGTCAAGGGAAAGCACATCATGCCCAAGAGCAGGGCCATTAACTTTCATAAAAATTAACCCTAAGCGATCTGCCGCGTATTCCATTAAGGTAGTTTTACCATAACCTGGTGGGGATATCATTAATAGTAGCCCCATTAGGTCGGTGCGTTTCCCTTCCCCAAGAGCCCCTATTTGTTTCGCCATATTGTCACCAATAATTGGCAAATAAACATCATTTATCAATTTATTACGAACAAATGAACTCAGTGGTTTGGCTTTGAACTCATGAAGTTTTAAGCGACTACGTTCTGTGGCAATAATGCGTTGTCGTAATGCTTGATACTGGCGAAATTCAGGAATAAAACGTTTCCTTTGCCCACGCATACGACCAAAGTAATTATCTAAACTTAAGGATAAAGTCTGGTTTTCAATCGTTGGATGCTCACCTAGCAAACCGCTAACTTTAAAGTAAAGGTCAGCTTCACTATAACGGGCAGAGGCGACTTTATCTAATATGATAATCGCGATTGCACCTGGTATATAAGGTTCTAGATGAGAAAATTCAGGTACAGAACATAGCCCTTGTAGCCAGTTTTGAATTAATGACCAGCGTTGAGCATAGCGAGTACCTAGGTTTTGTTGTGAACGATTGAAATCGAGCCACATATGCGCGTCTTCCAATCGGCTTTGTAATGCGAGCACTAATTCCCTAGCATATTTACTATAAACCAATTCTATGGGTGTTCTCGCTAAGGCAAAACTTAGATATTCAGCAGCCTGAGTCTGTACATACCCTTGGCATTGAATTGGGTTATCTTGTAAAAATAAGCTGATACCAGCTTCAATTTCGGCTTGTAGGTCAAGTAGGGCATTATCATTATGGAATAATTGGTGAATATTCATTGCCGTTCTTGCGCGTTCCGGCCATTGAGCAGGGTAATCTTCGTTTTGTACTTGTTCCCAATAGATTGCAGCAATGGCACGGGCTGTTGGGTTATAACGTAGAAGGTCTGCATTTTCACCGATTGGCAGTAATTTTTTCAGTAGTGCAACGGCATCATGGTCATGAATACCTTTTTCATAGCCTTCTTTGTAACGTGGGCTAGCAAAATCACGGACAATTTTCTCAAGTTTTTCTGGGGAAGTTAACGCACTTTTTAGAAGACTAAAATCCAGCCCGTCTTGGCGCTTGGTTGCCGCATAAATAATAGAATAAGCAAGGTATTCTGAACGATAAACGGTATCAGACTCAGATTCTAGTGATGCACTCCAATAAGGTCGTAACTGTGATAACTCTGCATTCTCAATAGGTTCTTGGAAATCAGTCCCTGTTAGATAAACCCACAGTTGATCATTCTTAGGTAAAATCGTTAGGTCTAGTTCTTGGGTATTCACACTAAAACGGTGACGACCCAATTTAATGATATTGCCGCCATCTTCAAAAATATCTGTTTTATCCCTTAGGACGCGGATAGCTTGGTCGCGAGAGGCTTTTAAACGAGCATCGATATCATCTGCCTTAACGTTATCGTTAATTTCCCTTAGTTTTTCAATAATTTCGCGAGTTTTTAATGCGAGGGGATCAGATGCGAAGAAAGCGTTAAGTTCATCTTGAGATTGTAAACGGACGGTTCTACGTTGCAAGCTATCGAGTAGGCGATCTGCTGCGGTTAATAAGTTTTGAGCACGACGTTGGCGGTCGTCAATTAGAACTTGTTTATGGGACTCAAAGGTTTCGAGTAATTCTTCACGTTTAGCAAGAATATCATCGAGAAATTCATCATGGCTACTAAACTGGCTTTCCAGTTCTTCTAATTGAACCAGTAATCTTGATAGCTGATCATCACAACTTTCAGGGTCAGAGGCAAGGGAAAGTGCATTGGTGATCCCTTGGCTAAACAAGCGAAATTGAGCCCCAAATTGCGCGACAGTTTCCACGCTACTTTGAGATTTTCGTTTTTGTTGTAAGCGAGCACGAGACTGGTTTAATTGTGCATATATTTGTGAGATAGCATCAATAATACTTGTTTGTTGAGTGACATCGTTAAAAGACAATGATGCCATTAAATTGGATAACATATCTAAATCAGCAGACATTTTTTCCATGTCATTCATGGGGACGTCTAACTGAGCACTGTTTTGTGATTTTTCTATTTGTTCTTCAAAAATAGCAAGCTGTGATTTAAAAGGTAGTAATGCTTTATCGCTTGCAAGGAACGCTGCGGTTGCTTGTGAAACAGATTGCTGAGCTTCAATTATTTCATTTTCCATTTCGCTGAGTTGTTCTAAATCCATATAGCGAAATTCACGTAATGAAATTAAATGCCCTCGATGTGCATTGAGAGAATTTAAGCCATCAACAAACTGTTGAATATCAGTCCAACCATCAGGCAGTGTCAAAGAAAGTAGTGATTTTTGACGACTGACCGCCTCATTCATTGATTTTGCGGATTGTTGCCTAATACTCTCAACTTTTTCATACTCATCAAGAACTAATTCACTAGTCTGAGTAATCTCTTTCAGTAATTTACCAATACTTAGGCACTGTTCATCGCTGAGCCAATAATAGAGATCTAATAAATTTTTGGGTTGTTGGCTAAGTTGTTCATAGCGCGCAATAGAAACTTGGTTACCTTCTATCTCTTTTGCAACATGCAAAATTTCTGAAATACCCCTTACTAAATCAGCATTTCCTATACGCCCAAAAAAACCACTCCGTGTTGGTTGCTGATCTGCAAACTCTTCTGAGTAAAAAGGTGTTTGCCAAACCTGCATAGGATGCACTCGGGTGGCTTCCTCCCCTTCACCTTCAAACAGTACCATTTTGCCATCTTCAAACATGGCGTAACCATGCCCAATAAGCGGAACGGATAATGTACGTTCGATTAAATTATAGTTAAATAGGGCAAGGCGACCTTGGTTTGGGGAATAGAAAACATATAAGACATCTTCACCATTTGGAGAACGACGTAAACGACGAAAACGCATTCCCTCCATGGGCTGATCAAAGGTTTTGTAATCGCCATTTTGTAAATAGTAGCCACCAGGGAAAATAATGCCGTGATCTTCAGGTAGCTGAACACAAGCTTGCCCAATGGCATCGATGCGTTGTACTGATTGGGATAATGTGTTGTAAACCAGATAACGCCAGCTTTCTTCTCGGTAAGGCAGAACCTTTAATATAATTAAGCTGCCTGTTTGAGCGTATTCAATTTGTGCATCATCAAGAGACTGGTTTTTATCCAGAACAGCTTCCCGATAAATCCCTAAACCATCTTCAGTATTATTTTCACACTTAATTGTTAAGTCGCCACCGATAGTTTCAATAAATACAGTATCAAGAATATTTAGATGAGGGTAACGACCATTAACCGTGTTTTCGCGTGTGGTTTTATGCCATTCAAAGTCATACGCGGGAGGAAGAGCTATGTCCCGCTCACCTCGATTATCTATATATTCGATACGGCGCTTATCACTTGATATAGACCAACGGAAAACACGGACATCAGTGATGCGGTCACCAATTTGGAAACTGGCGAGAAGTTTCCCATCCCTTTCAACAAGCTGAAGGAGTTGGGTGTTTTTATAGTAAGTGTACAGTTCAGTAAAATCTTGAACAAAGCGATTATCGCTTAAAAAGGTTTCTTCGTAAGGGACGGCTTCAACATCAAATTCATCCTCACCTTCGACGAGTCGATATAATGAAAAAACATCTTCAAGGTGAGTTTCTTTTTTAAGCCCGAGGAAAACGTTATAACCAAATAAAAGCCATTCACCAACACGAACAATGTCCCTTGCTTGGCAATTATTTTCAGTACGAATACGAATGCGGCCAATAATATCCATTTGGCTTTGGCCAAATTCTTCTAGCCGTTTTTCATTCAGTAACGAAGCTTTTTGATGAAGTTGCTGACCTTGCTCGGTTAGGCGCTTACGCAATATTTCATACGCCCCCCCTTCTGCGACAGCGCTATCGAGTATTTCTTGTTCGCGATCCGTATCCTGAATATCTGACATGGTGCAGCAAATTCCCTTAACTAAGACAATAAAAATGAAAAGCGATTAGGGGTAGAATTACCCCTATATGTGCTGATTACTTAAAGTTGGTCATCTGTCGGTGGAATAGGTTTTGCAGTGACTGTTTTTGCCAGTTGCCCTGCCCCTTTCGCTGCCATAAAGCCATTGATTAGGTCTTGAACTTCAGGGTTTTTTAGTAAAGCGGCAATATCAACTTTCTTATCTTCTTTGCTGCGATTAATTAGTTTTTCAACATTCTCTTTAGCGAAGCTGCTTTTATCCATAAAACCATCAACAGCTTTGCCTAAGCTAAGTGCTTTTGAGAAAGTATTAAAGAAGCTGCCATCACCACCTACAATTTCGATATTGGTTTTGCTCAGTGCAGCAGCCAATACATCGGCTTGTTCACGAGCAATTTCTTTATTCGCATCAATAGAGGCCATGGCTTGTTCAAATTCTTTCTCAAGACGCATACGGAACTCTTCATGAGAACGAGCAGTATCGCTGAGGTGATCCATTGATTTAAATTTATCTGTTAAACCATCAGCTTCGGCTTTCAGGCGTTGGCGGATAACTTCTGCTTGTGCTGAACCTAATTGACCTTCACCGCGAGCTTGTGCTGCCAGTTTTTCTTCAAGGACTTTGGCATCGGCTAAGCCTAATTTTTCTTTAGCGTTAGCTTGTTGTTCTTCACCACGAGCTTGCGCTGCTAATTTTTCTTCAAGAATTTTTGCTTCAGCAAACCCTTGTTGTTGCTCAGCTTTTGCTTTAGCTTCCATAACTTGGGCTTCAGTTAAGCCTTTTTCTTTCAAGCCACGTGCTTCGGCTAGCAGTTTCTCAGCCGTGATATTAGCAAGTACTAAACCTTCTTTTTCTTCGGCTTCCGCAGTTGCTTGGCGAACACGAGCTTCTGCTAAACCTAATGCGGCATGCTCAGCTTCAATACCTTCAGCTAAACGTTTTTTCGATTCAGCTTGTTTTGCTGATGCTTCTAATTCAGCTTGTGCCATCGTACTGATTTCTTCTGCACGGTGTTTAGCGCTAGCTTCATCTGCGGCAGCTTTTTTCACTTGGCGGACTAAAGACTCTTCCGCTTCTGCTTCGGCATTAATGACAGTGACTTTTTTCATACGCTCAGCTTCAGAAACTTCGCGAACTTCTTTAATGCGTTCCTCTTCTTGTGCAACCGTTTTTTCCACTGCTACACGCTCACGGACTACATTAGAGATATTCTTACGTTCTTCTTCCAGCGCTTTTTCTTTTTCAATACGTTGTAATTCAACTTCTCGTTCACGAGCAACGACTTCAAGTTCACGAGCACGGCTAACGCGTTCTTCTTCAATAGCAACAGCGCGAGTGCGGTTCTGTTGAGCCACTTCGACTTCACGCATGCGGTTTTCTTCGCGAATTTCAATTTCTTGCTGAGTTTGGATACGCGCTTGTTCTGATTTTAAACGTTCTTCTTCTTGAACACGTAAAGTTTCAGCCTGTTCACGCGCTCGGATATTATCGATTTCACGTTTTTGACGGGCTTCTGCATCAGCTTGTTGACGCTCAAGTGCTAAGCTAGCTTCACGCGTTTCCACATTTTTCTTTTGAATCGCCAGTTCTTGGTCTCGTTCTTTCTGGTTGGTTTCTATATTGTGAATAGCCGTAATTTCAGTAATTTTACGAATACCTTCGGAGTCAAAAATATTATTTGGGTCGAGGGCTGATTTTGGTGTCTGTTCTAGGTAGTCGATAGCGACATCTTCCAGAGCGTAACCGTTGAGGTCTTTACCTATTACATCCACAATGCGGTCACGGAAATCTTGTCTATTTTCAAATAATGTTGCTAAATCTAATTGTTTACCGACAGTTTTTAATGCTTCTGAGAATTTAGCACTAAATAAGGTGCTGACGGCTTGGTGGTCTGATGCGCGGTCAACCCCGATAGCTTTAGCCACTTTCAGTACATCTTCAGTGGTTTCATTTACGCGCAAGTAGAATGCAACCGTGATATCTGCGCGTAGGTTATCATGACAAATAAGGCCATCTTTACCGCGACGGTCAACTTCCAGAGTCAGCAATGAAATACGCATGAACTCTTTTTTGTAGATAACGGGATAAACTAATGCCCCAGTAAAATGTACTTTTGGTTGAGACGACATATCGTTGACAATCAAAGCAGTACCTTGTGGGACTTTGATATAGAAGGCTTTGAATAACCCAAAAAACCCTAAAATAACTAGGATTATCCCTCCGACAATGGTTAAAAAGGGCATTAATGCAGCCAAATCCATATTTTTTCTCCATAGGTTCTGACGATGTCGTCATTTCGATGATTCAAGCAAGTATTATTTTATATAACAACCAATAGCTTTAGTTGCGGAATTCTTTTTCAGTGACAACTTGGTAACTGTGTGAGTCTGCGTCATAGCTAATAATAACAACGCGATCACCCCGTTTTATACCTTCTGTAAATGGCGCTCGTATTTGCAAAATTAGCCCGGCACCACCATCTTCGAGTATGGCTTCACCGTTTTTTTCATTGACGGTACCTGAGCGGACTGTGGCATATTTCCCGATGAGTTGGTGTACTGTTTTGGGTTTATTGAGGCTAATAAGTTTATTCCGTACAGGTTTTAAGCAAAGGGCGGTTAAGTGAAGTGAGATAAATATCGTGATAACAAATACAGCAAAACCAACAAGATAACGCAATAGACTTAAATCAATAAAGCGAATAAAACCATAAACACTAAAGTAGGTGATCACCCAACCAAACAGTGTAAATAATGTCAGAATAATGGTGACAGGGACCCCTGCTAACCCAAGTTTTGTTAACCACCCAGCAAAACCTGTTGCGTCAATACCGCTATCAAATTCAGTATCAACATTGAATAAATCAATATCTAACAGACCAAAAGCAGCGCATAGCCAGTAAAACAACACAATAATTAGTAAGCCGCTAAAGATAACTGTTGGAAACATCAAGCTGTTATGGAAAAACAAACTCATAGGATTTTCTCTTTATTCTAAGTATGTATACATAGTATGCAAAAACAGGAACAGCTTGTTTAATTTATCACCATTAAAAAATATAACGTAATAATATATTTTTTAATTAATTACAGTATCAGACTAGTCTATAAGCACTTTTAATTTTTGAGTTTCGTACAATACTGGATTGATATCCAGTGTGATCCTCTGAAGTTATTCCTAAAGTACTTTTTATAATAAAAAGCTACTGACAGAGCATGATTTTATCATTAATAGCTAAGTTGATGATAATCATTCTCAACCAAAGAGGTGGTATTTAAAGGATAAAATGGGGAAAATAGAAATGATTAAAGTGATAAATTTGCGCTTCATTGGCTAAAAGCTTAATGAAGCGCAAAAAAGTACAAAGTTAGTCAATTAAGTTTAGGAATGCTGCCCCTCGAGCCCCACCAGAGTCACCATAACGTGCTTTTTCAATCGCAGGTAATGTTGCGATGCCATAAAGATATTGTGGTAGGACTTCAGGTAGTCGTTGATAGATTTCTTCAAATTGTGAGAGCCCCCCACCAATAACGACTAAATCAGGGTCGAAAACGGTGACGATTTGCCCCATAAACATTGCAAGCAATGATATATAACGGTCGACATGCTGTTTTGCTTGGATATCACCTTGTTTATATTGTTCAATGATTTCGATTGCTGAATGTTTTCTACCAGTAAACGAAGCATAGATACGTTCAAAGCCGGGGCCAGATAAATAAGTTTCAAAGCAAGCGGTTTGCCCACAACCGCAAATGATTTCAGGGACTCTATCACCCAAAAGCTTAGCGCCGCGAACGCTTAAATTCATGTGGCCAATTTCTCCGGCAATCCCATTTTTTCCAGGTAGCACTTTGCCGTTTATGACGAAACCACCACCAACCCCTGTTCCTAGAATTAAGCCTAAGACGGTTGGATAACGTTTGAATTCAGGGTCCCAAGCTTCTGATAAAGCAAAACAATTAGCATCATTTTCCACTTTGACTGGGCGCTGTAAAATATTAGCCAAGTCATGAATTAAAGGTTTATATTGTGCAGTTGGGACGTTTGTTGTGAATACAGTGCCTTCAGCATGGTTGACGATACCTGGCACACCAACTCCTATTTTGCCTAGACAGTTAAATTTTTCATCGGCTTCTTGTGTGAGTGTGAGAAACGCGTTTAACAGTGATTGGTAGTCGTTTTTAGGCGTAGGAACACGTTTTTGCCAGACTTGATTTAACTCTTTGTCAAAGACAGCAAGTTCAATTTTTGTTCCGCCCATGTCAAAGCCGTAATACATTTTCACCTTCCCCTAATGGTTTATTTATTAAAAAGCTAATGTATCTCTTTGATAAATAATAAATGATAGTGCGTAATAGGTTAATTATACAAAAGATCACTAGAGGATAAATTATTGTTTTAGATTTTATTTTTCTTTAGGTGTTTTTAGGTTGATTTGCATTGAACAATAACAGATTAAAAGAGGCCAGTGTGTAACGACTCGCCTCTCGGTGAGGGTTAATCAGTTGTTGTAGGAGCTACAGGAGATTTAAAATTTTTTGCAATAAATTCATTGAGTTTAAGTGCCACAATGGCATGAACTTCTTGTGTTGGATGGACATTATCATTAAATAGATAAGGTGGGGCCGTATCTAGTTGTTCTTTTCCACCAATATAACCGTTAGCAAATGGTAGGTTTGTTTCATAGTTAAGGATTTTGGCTTGCTGATAAATCTCTGTCATCGTTTTATCAATATCAAAAAAGACGATATTAGTACTATGCAGAGCATTTAATTTTTTTATGCTATTTTCCAATGCTTGATTATGCATAAGAGTTAGCATTTTCATTTTATTTTCATATTCCATCGGTTTTTCGTTCTTAAAGGGGGTTTTACTAGGGTCAGGTATCCCCATTATTAAGATATTCTGTGCACCATGCTTTATCATTTTATTGATTGCTTTGAGCTGACTGGAAATGACTTTATAGGTATTTGTTTTATTGAATGTCATGTAATCATTAGAGCCAATAGAGATAATAGCAAGGTCTGACTTATTGAATTTAATACCTTGTATTTGCCTTTTTATATTGGAAATAAATCTAAATTTAGGGTTTTTTTGGTTGTAAGTTGCGCAGACAGCGCCCCCTTCGGCCTTATTGATAACTTCAACAGGTCGATATGTATTATTTGAATTTTTGTCTTTGTAGCTCATCACTGTTGGTGAAGTTAGGAAGTCTACCCATGTGAAGCCGTTAGTAAAGCGTCCTTTATAGTATTGTGGTGCAGAAGGTAGTAGCCCTAGTGTCTTTTTCAGCATTCTTCCTTCTGAATCTGACAGGCTGTCTCCAACCACAATAACTCTTTCAAAATTATTAATTTTATCTTTTGGCTGGCTATACATACTAACAGCTAATGAAAATAGTTCTTTAGACTGTGAAGAGTCAGTCTCATCGGTATTAATACTATTAGTTGATGGGTTAGACACATTAAAAATAGGTACGCCTCCTAACTGAAAACGGGAATTAAATAACATTTTGATTTTACGAGTGAATGAGGAAGAGGTATTTTCAGGTCGACAATTATTTACTTGATCAGTATGACGAGGGAAAGTGCGTATTGTTTCTATAGGCATTGTTTTTTACCCAAATAATTAATTAAGTACTTATAAAGTTATCAGGTAATTTTTTATTCAAATATCAAATAGTGATAACAGATTTTTGGTTTTTCTAGTATTTATTCTCTTATAAAGTGTTTTAATTCAGTTTGTTATGTTTATTTTGTTGTTTGTGAAATAGTGTTGGTCCATAAAATAGTTGCGTCGTTATTTTAAATAATATATTGTTATATTATAACATAACATTCAGGTGGCTATTATGAAACAGGGGATACATCCACAGTACCGTACAGTGGTTTTCCATGACACAAGTGTTGATGCTTATTTTAAAGTGGGCTCGACGATAAAAACGGCAAAAACGATTGAATTTGAAGGGGAGATTTTCCCTTATGTCACCCTTGATGTGTCTTCTCAATCGCACCCATTCTATACCGGCAAACAAAAAGTGATTTCTCAAGAAGGGAAAACAGCACAATTCCAAAAACGTTTCGGGCGTTTTTTACAAACAGAGGGGAAATAAACGTGAAAGTGTTGAGTTCGTTAAAAACGGCAAAAACGCGTCATCCAGATTGCCAAGTTGTTCGCCGTCGTGGTCGTGTGTATGTGATATGCAAAACAAACCCACGTTTTAAAGCTGTACAAGGCTAACTCCTTGTTAATTTTTTCTGGTGTTTCTTGCTTTTGCCATGGCAATTCATGCTCCTTGCCATGGCATTTTTTATGCATTTACAAAATTGAGAATGCTATTTTTAATTTGTTCTCTTAGCCATAATGTTTTGGAATTATACGAGTTGCGTTTATGCCACAACACTAAAAAGGGGATTTCGAGTTGCTGGTAAAGAATGTCATCAATGGGGAGTGGTAGACAGACGAGATCAAGTTTGAAGTTATTCACATAATGTTGGCAGTATCCGGGAGTACAGGTAATGAGATTGTGTTCAGGTCGTGATGCCATCAGCAGTGATTGTTCAAATGTTGAAAATGAAAGGCTAATTTGGCGATTAAGCCCCATTGTAGACAATAAGTCATCTAGGGCCCATGGAATACGATTACCAAATTCAGTGCTAATATGAGGGTATTTTAGGAAATTGGCTAAACTCCATTCTTCTTTTAGAATGGGGTGATCTCGGCGAATAAAGGCCAGAGGTCGGTCAGTAAACAACACGTCGAAATTAAGGATATTTGGTAAGTGGTTTATTGACTCTTTTGAGCTGTGAAAACTTTCCCTACCTACTAACCCAATATCGGCATCACCTGCCACTAATGCCGCAAGTGAATTATAGTCCCAATCCCGCATAATGACGTCTGATTCAGGATATTGATTGAGGATATTCAAGGATAAATCATGGAGCATGATCAGATTTAATGGAGCTTCCATCATTAACCGGAATGTTATTCCCCGTGGTTTTTCAGTATCACGGATTTCAGTGATATAGCTGGATAAATTCAAAAACTCAGGAAGTGATTTTTCTATATGATACATCAATGGTGTAGGAAGAAGCCCTTGCGGGCTGCGAATAAATAGCGGGTCATCAAACCATTGGCGTAGTTTAGACAATGATTTACTGACAGAAGATGGCGTGATAGCAAGGCGTTGAGCTACGAGGCTAACACTCCGCTCTTCCATTAAATATTGCAAAATAACCAGTAAATTTAAGTCTAAACGATGCAATTGTTTATTCACATGCTATTACCTTTTCATTGACTTGTGTGGCGGGAACTCTGAGCAAGATTATGCCCATAGTACCTGCTGCTAATAGGATAATTAGCAACATACTGATTGATGGTATGCCAATTGCCCCCATTAGCCAAATATACAAAGAGGCGAAGCTGAGTTGCGAAATGGCTAAAATGGAGCTTGCAATACCGGCTTTTCTGGTAAATGGGGATAGCGCTTGGCTCATAATAATCCCAAATTGCATTGAAAAACCCATTCCGCTACAAGCAAAAACAATAAATAGCAAAATCAGGTTGTTAAACGTAAAGAGATACACAGATAAAACAACGGCATTGAATAAAAATAACCCAAGGGCAGTATTGAGCAGCGATTGGCTATTAAATGTTGATAGCAATTTTGGCATTAAGAACGAAGTCCCCATACTCACCATTGCTAGAACGGTCATAGCTGTGGAATATTGACCCGTGGTAAAACCTAGATTACCCATCAGGATAATCGGTGCGACATTCACATAGGTCAGGATCACAGCCATTCCAAAGCAAGAAATAATCAAACGAGTGACAAAGAATAAATTGAAGATTTTTTCTGTGGTGTCTGGCGATGATGTGGTGTGTTTGGTTTCTTGGCGAGCCGCAGGTTTAGTTTCTTTTATCGACACTAAGCAGAAAACCATACTCAGTACCGCATAAGCAGCCATAAAGTAAAACATCATTGACCAATGGTAGACCAGTAAAATGGCAAACCCAATGACAGGGGCAAGTACGGGGGCGATACAAGTCACGCCATTCATTGCCGCTAAGACTTTAGTCCGCCTTTGTGGACTAAGTACATCTCGTAAAATAGCGAAAGTCACCACATAACAGAAACCAGCGCCGATGCCTTGTAGGAAGCGAGCCATCAAAAATAGGTCAATCGATGTCGAGTTTCCTGCCATGACAGAGGAAATGGCAAATATTGCCGTCCCCACTAAGACCACGGGTTTACGGCCAACATGGTCGGCGAACCATCCCCCAATGAGCATTGTGGATGCCATGCCTGCAAGGTAAATAGAAAATGCGACATGAAGTTGGCTTTCACTAGCGCTTAAGTCAGCGGCTATATAAGGAATACCCGTTAAGTGAAGGTCGACACCAAGGGGATAGATAAGGACTATCCAAAAGCTAAAAAGAACATATTTGGTCATGAGATAAGCTGTACTGTGAGAGGGATTATTCTAATTTTAAGCTGAGTGAATGATATAACGAATGGATTAATTAGAAAACAGCATTTTCCAAAATGGAAATAAGATATTCATGTGTTTTAGGAGGAGTATTAGCTTTATTACTAATCTTCTTACTATTAGTGATGAAATTCACTTGCACACTGATGCATATTTTGTCAGGTTTAATATATCCGAAAAATTTCTAGCTCCAGCTTTCATGAGCCTCTTATAAATGACAAAAATGCGGTATTGCTTCTTATTAAGTTGGAACAGGAAATTTTTTGGTAAAACTTTAAACAAACAGGGTGAATAAAAATGAAAAATGTAGGGTTTGTTGGTTGGCGCGGTATGGTCGGTTCAGTATTGATGCAGAGAATGGTAGAAGAACGTGATTTTGATGCGATCCGCCCTGTATTTTTTACGACGTCACAACAAGGTGCAGAAGCACCAACTTATGGTGGTCATCGAAGTGTTTTACAAGATGCCTTTGATATCGATGCATTGAAAGCGCTAGATGTTATTATTAGCTGCCAAGGTGGTGATTATACTAATGATGTCTATCCGAAGCTCAGAGCCGCAGGCTGGGATGGCTACTGGATTGACGCAGCATCTTCATTACGTATGAATGATGATGCGATTATCATTCTTGACCCAGTGAATAACCAACACATTCAAGATGGTTTGAATAAAGGTATTAAGACCTTTGTTGGTGGTAACTGTACAGTTAGTTTGATGTTGATGTCTTTAGGTGGTTTGTTCACGAATAATTTAGTGGAATGGGCGTCAGTTGCAACTTATCAAGCCGCATCAGGTGCAGGTGCACGTAATATGCGTGAGCTACTGGCACAAATGGGGTCTTTGCACACACAAGTGGTCAAAGAACTGCAAGACCCAGCCTCTGCTATTTTAGATATTGAGAAGAAAGTCACTGATTTTACACGCAGTGGCGCGATGCCAACAGATGCGTTTGGTGTCCCACTAGCAGGAAGCTTAATCCCATGGATTGATAAAGCGCTAGAAAATGGCCAAAGCCGTGAAGAGTGGAAAGGCCAAGCGGAATCTAACAAAATATTGGCAACAGGTAAAAATATTATCCCTGTTGATGGTTTGTGTGTTCGTATTGGCGCACTTCGTTGCCATAGCCAAGCCTTTACATTGAAATTGAAAAAAGATGTGCCGTTAAAAGAGGTTGAACAATTACTGGCTTCTCATAATGAGTGGGTAAAAGTCGTTCCAAATGATAGAGAAATCACAATGCGTGAACTGACACCTGCTGCAGTGACTGGTACATTAAGTACGCCAGTTGGCCGCTTACGCAAATTGAATATGGGGCCTGAGTATTTATCAGCCTTTACTGTTGGTGACCAATTACTGTGGGGAGCCGCTGAGCCTCTTCGCCGTATGTTAAGGATTTTATTATAATTCCTTAATGAATGTCGGTGGGTTATATAGGCCTGCATATAAAAATATGTTGGCTTTACCCAAGGGGATATTCTTGTTGTACACGAATAATGGCGTCTTGATATGACGCCATTATGTATTTTGGTGATGAATAACCTTTAATTCAATATACTTCACTGGATAGAAAATACGGTTTTTTTAGGTATTGAAACATCATTAGGGGGAAGTATATTCACGTTTCCTCAAGCAGTTTTATATTATGACCCACTGTATTATTGGCAATACTAGGGCGAACAGTATTGGCGACTTCCATGATGCCACTATTTTTCTTTAGATAATGCCAAATATTTTTAGCTTTTATTGAGGGTCTTTTGTTTCCGATGGTAATTGATTAACCGGTAATATGTTACGGTTGCCATCAATCACCTGAATGTTGTTATTGGGTTGATAGCATTCACGCATGGGAGATAAACAAGCTTGTGATGCATGCTGTTGTATTCCTAACCAGTCACTAATTAACCAATAATTATTAGCAGTTGAATAGGGTTGACCCAAAGCTCGTGGGTTTAATGCCGGTTTTGGTATGGTTTGGCTGTACCAGATTAATAAGGGTATCTCATAAGCTTCTTTTCTTGGGTTATTTACGCCATGGTGGTAGTGAATATTGTTATCACTGTCTAATCGTTGTAATGCATGGTCTGAAAAGTACATCAACGAAGCGGGCTTCCCGTCTAGCTGTTGGAGTAAGTTTTCGATAAATTTATCGGTATAAGCGATAGAGCTGTCATAACAATTATCATCTTCTTGTTCACTGAATTTTTTTAACTCTTTTTCTGGAAAACGGTTACACGCAGGCTCATGGCTCCCATAAGTATGTAGAATGATCAGTTTTTTCTTGTCTGTTGGGTCGTTAATCGCATCATTAAAATGGTTTTGAATTTCCTCATCATAACCCACGAATTCATTCCATTTTTTCTTTTGAGCCATGTTAGCTATCGCAGAGATGACACTGGTTCGTTTATTGGTTTTTCCTTGGTTACTTATCCAATAGGTTTTAAAACCCGCATGATTGGCTAATGAAATAATATTGTCAGCATAGTGTGATTTATCCTGCATTTGGTCAAAGCGAATATTAGACAGTGAGATTGGCACTGACAATATGGTGACCGGAGCAGGAGAATAAGCTTGTTGGAATACCAAAAGCTGTGACTGACGATTATCTAGATTAGGGGTTGTATCATATTGATAGCCATATAAACCCATATGGTCACGACGTAGGGATTCGCCAATGACGAGAACATAGATTTGTGCTTCAGTATCTTTTTTCTCATAGTCAAATGATACGATTTGGGATGAGATTTTTTTTATGCCGCGGTTTTCATACAAGTTTTTGACGAGAGCAGCTGCATTGTAAAATGGCGTGTTGAGCAAATATTTTTCGGTTATTAACAATGAGCTATCTGGTTTATTGAGTAATGACGCGTAATAAGCAGGGATTGCTAAGAGGTAACCACATAACATCGCGATACTAATCATTGTCGTACGGCGGTTTATATATTTAGTACATTTATGGATGCTTAATAAATACACTGAAAAAACAAACAAATAAAAGATCACATAACCAATATTGTAGGAGAGCATCCCCACCGTTTCGCTACTATTGGTATTAATAAAGGTTTCGGCAATTGAAGAGGAAAACCGAATATCGTGTTTTTTGTAAAAGAAAAATGAGACTGAAAGATTTAACGCCCAAAGCAATGAGACGAAAACCGTGAATATTTTTCCGATAAGGGACCGATATACGCCAGCACACAGAAGCATAATGAGTGTGCCAGAAATGGTAATCGCAGTGTCTGCCATCACATTCGCATCACCACTGAAAAAAACAGGGATGGATGAGAGCAACAAAAAATAAATAGGGATAATCAGTTGTCGTATCATTGTTTTCTTATTACGTATTTTGCTTTTACCTTGAGTGTGTTGGGTTATTGAACATATGGATTTAACCATTAACATCTAATTAACTTAGGGTATTAACCGTTTATAGCACATAAAAAGATAAGATAATCAAAATAGTGGCGTAAAAAACTGTAAAATCTCGTGAGGTTAAGTCATGAGCTTTTCCCTACCAAGAAAATAGCAGCGAAGAAACTTTGTTAAAAGAGAGAGCAATTTGGATCTCAATATCACTGTGATGGTCACTTTTAGATAAAGGCTTACCATAATCGGCTAATAAATTAATGAGTTATTGCTTATTTTAAAATAAGAGGGCTGCTGAATGTCATGTTCAGTGAGCAAATAAGTAGGGGAAATAAAGAAAAAAATAACCCCACACTTTCGAGTGGAGTTATTTAATATTAGTCAGTAAATATAATAATTAAATATCAATATTTGCTGCTTTTAGCGCATTCTCTTCGATAAATGCACGACGAGGTTCAACAGCATCACCCATCAATGTAGTAAAGAGTAAATCTGTTGCGATAGCATCTTTTACGGTTACGCGCATCATACGGCGAGTTTCAGGGTTCATGGTGGTTTCCCAAAGCTGTTCTGGGTTCATTTCACCAAGACCTTTATAACGCTGTACATACAGACCACGACGCGATTCACGAGATAGCCAAGCGAGAGCTTCTTCAAAGTTATCAATATTCTGACGACGCTCACCACGTTGGATATACGCCCCTTCTTCAATTAAGCCACTGATTAAGTCGCCTAAATGAGTGATACGGCGATACTCGCTACCGTGAACAAAATCGAAGTCGAGGTTGTAATCAGTATCAACACCGTGAGTGCGAATACGGATTGTTGGCTCAAATAATTGGCGCTCACGATTTTCTTTAATTATGTAGCTATATGTGCTGCCGAATTGCTCATTGTCTTCTAAGCGCTTAACTAATGTTTGAGCCCATTCTTCAACTTTTGCGTTTTCTTTTAAGTCTTCCTCAGTCAGCGTAGACTGATAAACTAAGCTGTTGAGTAAGGCTTGTGGGTATAAGCGCTCAAGGCGACGAATAATACGGTGAGCCGCATTATATTCGACAACCAGCTTTTCTAATTCTTCACCTTTCATTGCTGGAGCGTCGGCACTGAGATGTAACTCTGCACCATCGAGGGCGATAGAAATAAGATAATCGTCCATCGCATCGTCATCTTTTATGTATTGCTCTTGTTTGCCACGTTTTACTTTATACAGTGGCGGCTGAGCGATAAAGATATGACCACGTTCAACAATTTCAGGCATTTGACGATAGAAGAAGGTTAATAGCAGTGTACGAATGTGTGAACCATCGACGTCCGCATCCGTCATGATAATAATGCTATGATAACGCAGTTTGTCTGGGTTGTACTCATCACGTCCGATGCCACAACCTAATGCTGTGATAAGAGTGGCAACTTCTTGTGAAGAAAGCATTTTATCGAAACGCGCTTTTTCAACATTAAGAATTTTACCTTTTAGTGGCAAAATAGCTTGGTTTTTACGGTTACGGCCTTGTTTTGCTGAGCCGCCCGCAGAGTCCCCTTCCACTAAGTAGAGTTCAGATAATGCTGGGTCACGTTCTTGGCAGTCTGCTAATTTACCCGGTAGGCCGGCTAAGTCTAACGCACCTTTACGGCGTGTCATTTCACGTGCTTTACGTGCGGCTTCACGAGCACGAGCGGCATCGATAATTTTACCGACAACAATTTTAGCGTCATTCGGGTTTTCCAGTAAATACTCAACCAACCGCTCGTTCATGATAGTTTCAACGGCAGTTTTTACCTCAGAAGAAACTAGTTTTTCTTTGGTTTGTGATGAGAATTTAGGGTCTGGAACTTTCACGGAAATAACAGCAATTAGGCCTTCACGCGCATCATCACCTGTAGCGTTGACTTTGCTTTTCTTCTGATAGCCTTCTTTTTCCATGTAGTTATTTAATGTGCGGGTCATCGCTGCACGGAAACCAGCTAAGTGAGTACCACCATCACGTTGTGGGATGTTATTGGTGTAGCAGTACACGTTTTCTTGGAAGCCATCATTCCATTGCATTGAAACTTCAACACCAATACCGTCTTTTTCTGTAGAGAAATAAAATACTGACGGATGAATTGGCGTTTTATTGCGACTTAAATATTCAACAAAGGCTTTGATACCACCTTCGTAATGGAAATGGTCTTCTTTCCCATCACGTTTATCAATAAGCCTGATTGATACCCCAGAGTTTAAGAATGATAGCTCACGAAGACGTTTAGCTAAAATATCATACTCGAATTCTGTGACACCTTTAAAGGTATCCATACTTGGCCAAAAACGTACGAGAGTACCTGTTATGTCTGTTTCCCCAACAACAGTCAGAGGACCTTGTGGTTCACCGTGTTTATAAATTTGCTCATGAACTTTACCGTCACGACGAATGACCAGTTCAAGTTTTTCAGATAAGGCGTTAACAACAGAAACCCCAACTCCGTGTAAACCACCGGAGACTTTATAGGAGTTGTCATCAAATTTCCCCCCTGCGTGCAGGACAGTCATGATAACTTCTGCAGCAGAGACACCTTCTTCTTCGTGTATACCTGTTGGTATCCCACGTCCATCATCCTGTACGGAGATAGAGTTATCGGCATGGATAGTGATCACGATATCGTCACAGAAGCCTGCGAGGGCTTCGTCGATAGCGTTGTCGACAACCTCGAAAACCATGTGATGAAGACCTGTTCCATCGTCTGTATCACCGATATACATGCCCGGGCGCTTACGCACCGCATCCAGTCCTTTTAATACCTTGATACTTGAGGAGTCATATGTATTCGACATCAACGTTTCCTGCTCTTTCTATTCCTGAGGTTGAACTTCTATTTTGCCATGTTCTACACTAAACATCTTACTGTTTGCGTCTATCATATCATTAACTTGTTCAGCTGTAATGGCACTGACAAACACTTGTGCTTGCGTAGCTTTGAGACGTGTCGCTAACAATTGGCGGCGACCCGCATCAAGCTCGGAGGCAAAATCATCCAGCAGATACAGGCACCTTTGCCCGCTCTGACGAGTGAAAAACTCACCCTGCGCTAACCTTAATGCACACATTAATAGCTTTAGTTGGCCCCGAGAAAGCATATCTTCTACAGGGGTACCATTTGCACGAATACGCAAATCTGCTTTATGTGGCCCTGAAGCGGTATAGGTTAGTGCTCTATCACGCTCAAATTGGCGCTCTAATTGTTCTGAATAATCAATTTCTTTATCCCAACCGCGCTGAAAGGATACCGAGAGTGAAAATTCGGGTAAAAACTGCTGACAGGTTTGCTCTATATTTTCGGCAATACCTGCGATGTAGTCATGACGCCATTGGCTAATTTGCTCTGAAATTGGCGCCAGTTGTTTATCCCAGTGACGTATTTGTTCGTAACGGGTAACTTGGCGTAAAGCCGCATTTCGCTGCTTTAATAACCGCTTTAAATCAGACCATACTGAAAAAAACAACGGATCATTGTGAAAACAGCCCCAATCAATGAAGGCTCGACGATATTTCGGGCCGCCATTGAGTAGTGTAAAACCTTCTGGGGTAATTAATTGCATCGGCAACAGTTTTGCAAGCTCTGCAATTTTATGGCCGTCGGTGCCGTCTATCCGAACTTTACTGTCACCCTCGCGATTTTTGCTTAACCCCAATGAAAGGTCATTACGATTTTTATCTAGATGGCTAAGTTTACCATGAAGAATAAATTGTTCTTGCTCATGACGAATAACACGATTCGCTTGAATACTGCGAAATGCGCGGCCATGACCTAAGGTGTACACTGCTTCCAGTATACTAGTTTTGCCACTCCCGTTTGGGCCAATTAAAAAATTGAACCCATTAGCAAGGGCGAGATCCGCATTTTCAATATTTCGAAAATCGCGGATTAATAAACGCGAAAGGATCATAAATACCGATTATAAACGCATTGGCATGACAACATATACCGCCGCTTTGCTTTCAGCGTCTTCAATTTGCACACTGGAAACTGCATCGGTTAATAATAGCTGCACGTTTTCACTTTTCAGTGCATTTAAGACATCTAAGATGTAGCTGACGTTAAAACCAATTTCCATCTCAGTTCCCTGATAGCTAACATCAACAATTTCTTCAGCTTCTTCTTGCTCAGGGTTATTTGCTGTGATGCGTAATTGGTTTTCACTAAAATATAAGCGTACTCCGCGGAATTTTTCATTGGATAAAATCGCCGCACGGGAAAATGCCTGTTTTAGTAAGTCACAACGAGCTTCTAATGTTTTATTTGGGTTTTTCGGTAACACACGGCGATAATCAGGGAAGCGACCATCAACCAATTTAGAGGTAAAAATAAAATCCCCTACGTGGGCGCGTATGTTATTGCTACCGATTTGCAGTTGTAATGGTGAATCGCCACCATCTAACAAGCGCATTAACTCAATCACCCCTTTACGAGGAACAATTACCGAATGAGAAGGTAAAGATTGACCGATGTCCATCGCACAAACTGCTAGCCTGTGCCCATCGGTTGAAACGGTTCTCAGCATTGAGTCTTCAGTTTCAAATAGCATTCCGTTGAGATAATAACGCACATCTTGGTGTGCCATGGAAAACTGAGTTGCTTCAATTAAACGTTTCAGTATTGACTGAGGAAGAGAAAATTCAACTTCACTTTGCCAATCATCTAGGTTTGGAAAGTCTGCTGCTGGCAAAGTAGATAATGAAAAGCGGCTACGACCAGAACGGACGAGCAGTCTATCATCATTGAGTTCTACTAGAATTTCAGAACCTTCAGGTAAACCACGCCAGATATCAAAAAACTTGCGTGCAGGCACCGTTGTTGCACCAACTTCATGTTCCTGCGTTAGAGGAACGTTGGCCATCATCTCCATTTCAAGGTCGGTTCCAGTGAGTTGGAGGGTGCCTTCTTTTACCTGTAATAAAAGGTTACCTAAAATAGGCAGAGTTGGACGCCCACCTAAAGGACCACTAACCTGTTGTAACGGTTTTAATAACTGCTCGCGTTCTATAATAAATTTCATAGCAATTAAGATGATAATGTTCTGATTAAATTAGAAAAATCTTCTTTGATGTCATGGCTCTCTTCCCGTAACTGTTCAATTTTACGACAAGCGTGTAATACCGTGGTATGGTCACGGCCGCCAAAGGCATCCCCGATTTCAGGTAAACTATGGTTGGTCAGCTCTTTTGCCAAGGCCATTGCCATCTGACGCGGACGAGCGACAGAACGAGAACGGCGTTTCGACAGTAAATCTGCCACTTTAATTTTATAATATTCAGCAACAGTTTTTTGAATATTATCAATAGTTACCAGTTTTTCTTGTAGTGCTAATAGGTCACGTAATGCTTCGCGTACAAAATCGATAGTAATTGCGCGACCTGTAAAGTTTGCGTTGGCGATCACACGATTTAATGCGCCTTCTAACTCACGAACATTAGAGCGAAGCCGTTTTGCGATGAAAAAAGCCACTTCACCTGGCAGTTGGATTTCATTTTCATCTGCTTTTTTCATTAATATCGCGACACGGGTTTCGAGTTCTGGTGGTTCGATTGCTACCGTTAAACCCCAACCAAAGCGTGACTTTAAGCGATCTTCAACCCCGTTAATCTCTTTTGGATAACGGTCGGATGTTAAAATAATTTGCTGATTGCCTTCAAGTAACGCGTTAAAAGTATGGAAAAACTCTTCTTGTGAACGCTCTTTGTTAGCAAAAAATTGAATATCATCAATAAGTAATGCATCTACAGAACGGTAATAACGTTTAAATTCTTCAATTGCGTTATTCTGTAGAG
This sequence comes from Providencia sp. NPDC089933, assembly GCF_049545585.1. NCBI lineage: Bacteria > Pseudomonadati > Pseudomonadota > Gammaproteobacteria > Enterobacterales > Morganellaceae > Providencia > Providencia sp. NPDC089933. Next base: position 37,414 of record NZ_JBMWDT010000016.1, on the reverse strand, counting down.
CTTTGACCATATCTTGAACAAAACGTTCAGAGTGCATATAAACCACGCGTGCGTTGGCTTTATGCTCCATAATACTATTGCCTACAGCATGTAATAAGTGAGTTTTACCTAAACCTGTTCCACCATAAAGGAATAGTGGATTATAGGCCCCACCCGGATTTTCAGCCACTTGCCTCGCGGCGGCACGAGCCAATTGGTTCGATTTACCTTCAACAAAGTTATCAAAAGTGTGCTTAGGGTTCACATTAGAACGGTAAGCGACTTCCGGTTGTACTTTGGCTGAGTTATCCCAACTTGGTTTAATCGGAGCTGACGGCGCGGCAAATGCAGGTACTTGGTTTGTTGTACGTGCTTGCGTTGCTGCCGGTGCGACGGCAATCGGTTTATTGCCCACTTCAAAGTGTAGAGCAGGCGCGTCAGTTCCACAAAAGTCATTCAATAATTCATTAATATTATTGATGTACTTGTCTCTAACCCAGTCGAGAACAAAACGATTTGGGGCATACAGTGCCAGTGTGTTGTCGTTTAATTCAGCTTGAAGGGGGCGTATCCACATACTGAATTCTGTGGCAGGTAGTTCATCCTGCAATCGGGCAAGACATTGCTGCCAAAGCGAAAGTGACACGTTGGACTCCCCTAAACAAGGTCAATGGAACAAGAATTACGGATTCAAACAAAGAATTTTCTCAGGATCACTTTTTATTAATGGCCCAAAGAGGTTTTAGATTAATTTTTACTTACCGCATATTGCTGATCAGTGGATCAGAAATAGACCCGAGATCATACCGCAAAATTAGCCAGAGATCTTCATTCTTTTACACAGTTTTTATGCTTTTTATCCACAGGTAAATGTGATAAGGCATCTCTTATGATAAAGAAACAGACAGGATGATCGTCATTACCCGCTATTTTTCCACATGGCTGGGGATAACTTTAGACGATTTCTCGAAAATATTCTGCTTGATCAAAAAATATTTTCAGATCACTTCAAGATCCTTGCGCTTTGGGGCGGAGTCCGTATAATCTTCCTCCCTGTGTACAGTACTGATGTGATTTTTACACAAAACTGAGGTAAACTTGCTGGGTACCGCTACTCTATTTTAACGCTGACGTTAAAAGAGAGAGGGGTTAAAAGCAGGTGGTCAGCCAGTATGAAAGTAAAATAATCAGTTGGCTGTCACAACATATGTCGGCAAACCTGTCAGCCAGGCTATAAATAAAAGTGGTTTGATTGCGTCATTTCATTGACGTGACCCCCTATGTTTTATTACAATCCTGCCTCTTTCTATATTGTTGCGATAGAGGCACAGGTGTAAATCAGTTTTCACTGGTTGCCAACGCGTTTACTGAATCAGTAATAAATTTTAAAGTTAGGTAGAAATCGTTATGAAACGCACTTTTCAACCGTCCGTACTGAAGCGCAACCGTTCACACGGTTTCCGTGCTCGTATGGCTACAAAAAATGGTCGTCAAGTTCTGGCTCGCCGTCGTGCGAAAGGCCGCTCTAGTCTGACCGTTTCATCTAAGTAATAAAGCTAGCCCTCTATTCCAGTGGTTACGCTCGCTTTTACCCGGGAGTTACGTTTGTTAACTCCCAGGCATTTCGATAATGTCTTTAAGCAGCCGCAGAGGGCGAGTTCCCCAGAGATAACTATCCTTGGTCGCCTAAACGAGCTGGGGCATCCCCGCATCGGTCTTACCATCGCCAAAAAAAATGTTAAACGAGCTCATGAGCGAAATCGTATCAAACGGTTAGCCCGTGAATACTTTCGTTTGCATCAACATGAGTTGCCTTCAATGGATTTTGTGGTATTGGTAAGGAAAGGGGTCGCTAATCTCGACAATCAACAGATTACGGAATCGTTGGATAAGTTATGGCGTCGTCACCGTCGCTTGGCTCAAAATTCCTGATCATGCTGATCAGAGGCTACCAACTGGTGATTAGCCCGTTGTTAGGGCCTCGTTGTCGCTTCAATCCCACATGTTCAAATTACGGAATTGAGGCATTGCGCAGGTTTGGTATGCTAAAAGGGAGTTGGTTAACGGCGAAACGCATATTAAAATGCCACCCTTTACACGCTGGTGGAGATGATCCTGTCCCACCTAGAAAAACTGATGATAATAGAGAATTATAACGATGGATTCGCAACGCAATCTTCTACTCATCGCTTTGTTGTTCGTGTCGTTCTTAGTTTGGCAGGCCTGGGAGAGCGATAAAGTTGCTCAGGAAGTTAAAACTGTTCAAACTACGCAACAAGCGGATATGCCAAGCAGTGATGCTCAAGCCGTAACTGGCAGCGGGCAAGGTAAGCTCATCACAGTCAAAACAGATGTATTGGATATTCGTATCAATACTCGTGGTGGTGATATCGATGAGGCTGACCTGTTAGCCTATCCTGCGACCCTTCATTCGGAAGACCCTTTCCGTTTACTGGAAACTAACCCAGGCTTTGTCTACCAGGCACAAAGTGGTTTGATTGGCCTTCATGGCCCAGACAACCCCGCAAATAATAATGGCGAACGTCCACTGTACTCTACAGACTCTGCAACTTTCGTTTTAGAGAACGGTCAGGATGTGTTACGTGTTCCAATGACATTTACAGATAGCAACGGTGTTGTTTATCAGAAAACGTATATTGTGAAACGTGGCCAATACACTGTTGAAGTTGAATACAGTATTCAAAACCCGACAGCTCAACCTTTAAGTCTCGCTTTCTTCGGTCAGTTGAAACAAACTATCGAGTTACCAAAAGAGCGTGATACAGGTAGTAGTAATTTTGCTTTGCATACTTACCGTGGTGCAGCTTATTCTTCAGATGAAAACAACTATAAAAAATATAGCTTTGGTGACATCGAAGATAAAAGCCTTGATTTGACCACTAAAGGTGGCTGGGTCGCGATGTTGCAACAATATTTTGCAACCGCATGGATCCCTGCAAGTTCTGAAAAGAGCACCTTCTATACCATCGACCTTGATAAAAAATCTGCCATTATTGGTTATAAGAGTGAACCAATGACCATTGCTGCAAATGGTGCAGGTACTTATTCATCAACGTTATGGGTTGGTCCAGAAATTCAATCTGAAATGGCGGCAGTTGCTCCTCATTTAGATTTGACCGTAGATTACGGTTGGTTATGGTTTATCTCTCAGCCTCTGTTCAAACTGTTGAAATTTATTCACGGTTTCGTGGGTAACTGGGGTATTGCCATCATTGTTATTACCTTTATCGTCCGTGGTATTATGTACCCACTGACTAAAGCGCAATATACCTCAATGGCGAAAATGCGTTTACTGCAACCAAAATTGGCTGCGATGCGTGAGCGTATTGGTGATGACAAACAGCGTATGAGCCAAGAAATGATGGCGATGTATAAAGCAGAAAAAGTAAACCCACTGGGTGGATGTTTACCTCTGCTGATCCAAATGCCAATATTCCTTGCACTTTATTATATGTTGATGGGTTCTGTTGAACTGCGTCACGCCCCATTCTTTGGTTGGATCCAAGACTTGTCTGCGCAAGACCCGTATTACATCCTGCCAGTATTGATGGGTGTGACGATGTTTGTTATCCAGAAAATGTCACCGACCGCTGTGACTGACCCAATGCAGCAGAAGATCATGACGTACATGCCTGTCGTGTTTACTATTTTCTTCCTGTGGTTCCCATCAGGTCTGGTTCTGTATTATATCGTGAGTAACTTAGTCACCATTATCCAGCAACAAGTGATTTACCGTGGTCTGGAAAAACGTGGTCTACACAGTCGCGATAAAAAAGAGAAAAAATAATTTCGCTTCTCAGTAAATTGAGAATGGCTTCACAAAGCGAGATTCTATAGTAGTATTAAGGCGACCAATTATGGTCGCCTTAATTATTTTCAAAAAACAGTTTTCAAGTCAAAGACAGAGAAACCTCATGCAAATCAACGATACTATCGTCGCACAGGCAACACCTCCCGGTCGTGGTGGTGTCGGTATTTTACGTATATCTGGCCCAAAAGCTGCATTAGTGGCTGAAACCGTGTTGGGTAAACTCCCTAAGCCACGTTATGCGGATTATCTCCCTTTTCGTGATGTAGAAGGTTCTGTCCTTGACCAAGGTATTGCGCTTTACTTCCCTGGGCCAAATTCCTTTACAGGGGAAGATGTCCTTGAACTACAAGGACACGGTGGTCCGGTCATTCTTGATTTATTGCTAAGAAGAATACTCACTATTGATGGTATTCGTATAGCAAATCCGGGTGAGTTTTCTGAGCGTGCATTTTTGAATGATAAGCTTGATTTAGCCCAAGCTGAGGCGATTGCCGATTTAATCGATGCGAGTTCAGAGCAAGCGGCGCGCTCTGCAATGAACTCCTTACAGGGGGCTTTTTCTTCCCATATTCACCAATTAGTGGAAGCACTCACTCACTTGCGCATCTATGTGGAAGCAGCGATTGATTTTCCCGATGAAGAAATTGATTTTCTATCTGATGGTAAAATTGAAGCCAAGCTTAATGAAGTGGTTGCCGATTTAGAACAGGTTCGCTCCCAAGCTCGCCAAGGTAGTTTGTTGCGAGAAGGGATGAAAGTGGTGATTGCTGGGCGTCCAAACGCCGGTAAATCTAGCTTACTGAATGCGTTAGCAGGGCGAGAGGCAGCGATTGTCACGGATATAGCGGGTACAACCCGTGATGTGTTGCGTGAACATATACATATTGATGGAATGCCATTACATATCATTGATACAGCAGGCCTACGGGAAGCCAGTGATGAAGTTGAGCGTATAGGTATCGAGCGTGCATGGAAGGAGATTGAACAGGCTGACCATGTGCTGTTTATGGTGGATAGCACCACGACTGATGCCACTGAGCCACAAGAGATTTGGCCCGAATTTATGGCACGCCTACCCGATGAGCTACCCGTAACTGTGATCCGTAATAAAGCAGACATGACCGGGGAGCCGGTTGAGTTTATTGATAACACTCGTTACCCATTAATCCGTTTATCTGCTCGTGAAGAAAATGGTATTGATTTATTGCGGGATCATCTAAAAGAAGCGGTTGGCTTTAATAGTAATACAGAGGGTGGTTTCTTGGCACGTAGCCGCCATTTACAAGCATTGAATGCGGCCGCAGTTCACCTAGAACAGGGCTATGACCAGTTAGTGAATGCCCGCTCCGGTGAGCTTTTGGCTGAAGAGTTGCGTCTAGCCCAATTAGAACTCAGCGAAATCACGGGGGAGTTTACTTCTGATGATTTATTAGGCCGTATTTTCTCAAGTTTTTGTATTGGGAAGTAATACGGTATCGTATTAACCTACACGGCGTTGTGTAGGTTTCCTTTCTTTTTTGTCGTCTTAATCCAATATTAAGCATTTAGTGTTTTTATTTTTCTAAAATGGTCGATTAAACCAACTAACAGATAAAAGCATGGATAAGTTATTGCAAGTTAACACTCAAAGTTACGCTCAACGCCCTGACTTAATAGAAGAGTGCGAGTTATTTCTTGATAAGTTATGGCCTCAGTTTATGAGCCAATCATCGGTATGTGATGAATATTGGAACAGGCTTGATGAAGAGCCCAATTCTTATTTTCAATTTATTGCCACTGTAAATGAGAACGAAGAGGAGCGGGTCATTGGTATTATTCGCTCTGTGCCTTTTTTATGGCCTTATGGTGATTTTAGCAAATTAGCGGAAATGGGCTGGGATGCGATTTTTAACTTCGCGATGGAAAATCAACAAGGCGGAGAGCCTTATATTTCGGCACTTTCTGTGACGGTTGACCCGCAATATCGTGGGTGTCAAATCCCTGCTTTATTGATTAATGCATTAAAACACGCAGCAAAAGAATATGCGGCAAAAGCGGTGATTGTGCCTGTTCGCCCAACATTAAAACATTGTTATCCATTACAGGATTTTGAGGCGTATTGCGGCTGGCAAAATGAGCGAGGGGAGCCTTTTGACCCGTGGATCAGAACGCATTGGCGGTTGGGTGCCACGGTACTACAGCCCGTTCATCGTTCAATGGTCATTATAGGCTCAATTGCTGATTGGCAATCATGGACAGGCATGTATTTCCCGCAATCAGGGCAATATATTGTACCCAACGCTTTGGTGCCAGTTACTGTTGATATTCAGCGCCAACAAGTTGAATATATTGAGCCTAATTTGTGGATGCTGCACTCGCTTTAAGGCTCAGTATTGTGTCTATCTTTGAATGATACTTATCGATATATTTCTACACTCTATAGCGTGTTATTTATATTTTACCTGTTATAGCGTGTAAAATGATGTTTACCGGTTGTAGCAGGTAAATATCATTAGTGCCAAACAAGGTAGGTGTTAAAATGAAAGTGACCAATACCCGACAACTTAGTGCTTACATGAAAGATGTCAGAGAGACGAAAAAATTATCTCAAAGTAAAGTCGCAAGTAAAGTGGGTATTCGGCAAGATACCGTCTCCAGTTTTGAACTCTCTCCTGACTCTACCAAATTAGAAACCTTCTTTAAGATTTTATCTGCCCTAAATTTAGAACTCGATATTAAACCGCGAAATGAAAGTGGCTCATCAAACTCAAACTCAAATTCAAACTCTGGATGGAAGGAGGAGTGGTGATGACGATTTTGCATGTATATATGAATGGTTATTGGGTAGGTGACTTTATTCGCTCAAGTACTGGGGCTCATCAGTTTAAATGATGTGCCCCATAGTTTTATTTTAAATGTAGGTGAAATAAAGGCGTTAGCGGTTGAACGTTTTGATCGTAAATATTCTTCTGATTCCTCGTGGATTATGCGTTTACCACAAGAAGATTTTTGTCAAACATTGAATATTTCACCGGCAAGAAAATATCAAAATCATGGTGGACCGGGTATTTCTGAAATTATGAATTACTTATTAGGTTCAATAAATGCAGAGAAAGATAGATATCAGTTTATGAAGAGCCAGGTTTTGTTTTGGTTACTTGCAGCGACGGATGGCCATGCTAAAAATTTTTCATTATTTATTGAACCTGAAGGCCGTTATCAGTTAACACCTTTTTACGATATTTTGTCCATGTATCCTAGTTATGGGGGGAGGGGAATTAACCCTAGAGATGCCAAATTGGCTATGGGGCTGAAGGGAACAAGGGAGATGAAATACAATATAGAGCAAATTTTTCCAAGGCATTTTTTTGCAACGGCCAAGGAGGTTGGTTTTGACCGCACTGAAATGGAAAAAATCTTAATTGAGTTTGATGAGCAAATGGAAAGTGTTATTACAAAGGTTAGGGAACAGCTTCCAACCAATTTCCCTAAGCACATTGCAGACTCAATTTTATCAGGGTTACATCATAAAGCCGCACGATTAAAAAAAGGTTGGGATTAATCCTTTACCCGACTCGGATGGGTAAACACGGTGGCTTTCCCCTGACGGCAAAAACCGACTAAGGTTAAATTGGCTTTTTCCGCCACTTCGATAGCGAGTGCCGTGGCAGCAGAAACGGCAAATAAAATTTCTGCACCGCAACTGGCGGCTTTTTGTACCATTTCATAACTTGCGCGGCTAGAAACCAATACAGCACCTTGTTGCCATTGGTTACGATGCTTCATTCCGAGTAGTTTATCAAGTGCGACATGGCGACCGACATCTTCGCATCCCCCCACTAATAAACCTTCTGGTGATATCCATGCGGCGGCGTGGGTACAGCCCGTTAGGGCACCTATTTCTTGTACCTTTTTCAATTCATGTAGCGCGTTATCTAAGTAAGACAAGGAAAATGTTTGTGTAAAAGGTAGGGGAGCGATGGGTTTAAAAATTTCATCGAGTTGTTCGGTACCACAAATACCACAGCCTGTACGCCCTGCTAAATTACGGCGGCGTTCTTTTAGCTCCATAAATCGGCGGCTAGATAATTCAACCTGTACTTCAATTCCTCGGTTACAGCCTTCAACGATATCAATTCCACGTATTTCATCACCTGACTGTATTATCCCTTCTGAAAGTGCAAACCCGACGGCAAAATCCGCTAAATCTTTTGGCGTTGCCATCATAACAACATGTGATATGCCATTGAACACTAGAGCGACAGGATATTCTTCTGCAACATAATCATTAACGGGGGAGTTAAGGTTGCCTTTTTGTTGCACACTTGTGTGATTTAAGCCAATCATTTTAGTTAATTTGGAGTCATTTGTAGTATTTGTTTCATACATTAGATGAATTCCTAGCATTAATGATACATAATATTAATTATGGGTAAAAAGAATTTACACCATTTGCCAGGCAATGTACCTGGATACGATAGGGAAGACGTTGAATAAGAACAGTTTACCTGATTATCGCGATTGGCGTTAGGTAAACATGAGCAATGTATAATGAGGAGATCCCCATGCAAGTCAGCAGAAGGCAGTTCTTTAAGATCTGCGCTGGCGGTATGGCAGGTACGACGGCAGCAGCATTAGGGTTTGCACCCGCCACTGCGTTAGCGTCAACGCGCCAGTATAAATTACTGCGTGCGAAGGAAACCAGAAATACCTGTACCTACTGTTCTGTCGGCTGTGGGCTGTTAATGTACAGCCTTGGTGATGGCGCGAAAAATGCGAAAGAAAGCATTTTCCATATTGAAGGGGACCCGGATCATCCGGTAAACCGTGGTGCACTTTGTCCTAAAGGTGCTGGACTTATCGATTTTATCCACAGTGAAAGCCGCCTTAAGTACCCTGAAGTGCGTGAGCCAGGGACAAATGAGTGGAAACGTATCACTTGGAATGAAGCCTTTGATCGTATCGCTAAGTTAATGAAAGAAGACCGCGATGCGAACTTTATTGAAAAAAATAAAGAGGGTGTCACTGTTAACCGTTGGCTAACCACCGGTATGTTATGTGCATCCGCAGGAAGCAATGAAAGCGGCTTTGTAACCCAAAAATTTACCCGCGCTCTCGGCATGCTTGCCGTAGATAACCAAGCGCGTGTCTGACACGGACCAACGGTAGCAAGTCTTGCTCCAACATTTGGTCGCGGTGCGATGACCAACCACTGGGTTGACATTAAAAATGCAAACCTAGTTGTCGTTATGGGTGGTAATGCGGCAGAAGCGCATCCAGTCGGTTTCCGCTGGGCGATGGAAGCTAAAATCCATAATAAAGCCAAACTAATCGTTATTGACCCTCGCTTTACCCGTACTGCGGCAGTGGCGGATTTTTACACGCCTATTCGCTCAGGTACTGATATTGCGTTCTTGTCTGGTGTTATCAAATACTTATTGGATAATGAAAAAATTCAGCGTGAATACGTGGAAGCGTATACCAACGCCAGTTTAGTTATTCGTGAAGATTATGGTTTTGATGACGGCCTGTTTACAGGTTATGACGAAGAAAAACGTCAATACGACAAAACCACGTGGAACTATGAGATGGATGAAAACGGCCTTGCGCTGCGCGATCCGACTCTGAAACACCCACGTTGTGTGCTAAATCTATTAAAAGAGCACGTCAGCCGTTATACACCTGAAGTGGTGAATAACATCTGTGGTACGCCAATTAAAGACTTCTTGCAAGTCTGTGAATACCTTGCAGAAACGAGTGCTAAAGATAAAACCGCTTCGTTCTTGTACGCATTAGGTTGGACACAACATACTGTTGGTGCCCAAAACATTCGTACTATGGCGATGATCCAGTTACTTCTGGGTAATATGGGGATGCTAGGCGGTGGTGTAAACGCACTGCGCGGGCACTCCAATATCCAAGGGTTAACTGACTTAGGCTTGCTATCTCAAAGCTTGCCGGGTTATTTGACCTTACCATCCGAAAAACAAACGACATTAGACAGTTATTTAACTGCCAATACACCGAAAGCGACGGTTGCAGGCCAAGTTAACTATTGGAGCAACTATCCGAAATTTTTCGTCAGTATGATGAAAACTTTTTATGGTGATAAAGCGCAGAAAGAAAATGACTGGGGCTTTGATTTATTACCGAAATGGGATCAAGGCTACGATGTGTTGCGTTATTTCGAAATGATGGATAAGGGGGAAGTTAACGGTTATATCTGCCAAGGCTTTAACCCGGTTGCTTCATTCCCGAATAAAAACAAAGTCATTAAATCACTTTCTAAGTTGAAGTATTTAATTACCGTTGACCCGCTGAATACGGAAACATCCAATTTCTGGCAAAACCACGGCGAAATGAACGATGTGAAACCGGAAGAAATCCAAACTACGGTATTCCGTCTACCTTCTTGTTGTTTTGCTGAAGAAAATGGCTCGATTGTTAACTCAGCTCGTTGGTTACAATGGCACTGGAAAGGTGCGGATGCTCCGGGCGAAGCCATTAGTGATGGTGAAATTCTTTCGGGGATTTTCCATCGCATGCGTCAGTTATATGCTGCCGAAGGTGGTGCTGTGCCAGAGCAGGTTCTGAGTATGACTTGGAACTACTTTGACCGTGATAATCCAACTCCGGAAGAAGTCGCTCAAGAAAACAATGGCTATGCTTTAGTTGACTTGAAAGATGCAGATGGCAACGTGATTGTTAAAAAAGGTGAATTACTTAGCTCCTTTGCTCAATTACGTGATGACGGTACGACATCAAGTGGTTGCTGGATCTTTACGGGTAGCTGGACACCAAAAGGTAACCAGATGGCTAACCGTGATAACTCTGACCCAACAGGTCTGGGTAACACATTAGGTTGGGCATGGGCATGGCCTTTGAACCGTCGCGTGATTTATAACCGCGCATCAGCTGACCCAATGGGTAAACCGTGGGACCCAAAACGTCAGATTCTCGAGTGGGATGGCAGCAAATGGACAGGAATGGATATTCCTGACTATAGCAATGCTGCTCCGGGTAGTGGTGTTGGTCCGTTTATCATGCAACCGGAAGGTATGGGGCGTTTATTCGCACTGGATAAAATGGCGGAAGGCCCATTCCCAGAGCATTACGAGCCTATCGAGACCCCGCTTGATACTAACCCATTGCATCCAAATGTGGTGTCTAACCCTGCGGCTCGTGTCTTTAAAGATGACTGGGCTCAAATGGGTAAAGCGACTGAATTCCCTTATGTGGGAACCACTTATCGCTTAACGGAACACTTCCACTATTGGACAAAACATGCTCTGTTAAATGCCATTATTCAGCCGCAACAATTCATCGAGATTGGTGAACGTTTAGCGAATGAAAAAGGTATCAAGCAAGGCGATACGGTGAAAGTTAGCTCTAAACGTGGTTACATCAAAGCGAAAGCAGTCGTTACCAAACGTATTCATACCCTGAAAGTGGCTGGAAAAGATATCGATACTATCGGTATTCCAATTCACTGGGGATTTGAAGGTTTGGCAGTGAAAGGCTTTATCGCTAATACGTTAACGCCGTTTGTGGGTGATGCGAATACTCAGACACCGGAATTTAAATCATTCCTTGTCAATGTGGAAAAGGTGTAAGGAGATAAATTATGTCAATGCAATCTCAGGACATTATTCGTCGTTCTGCCACCAATTCCCTGACTCCCGCACCTCAGGTGCGGGACTATAAGGAAGAGGTTGCAAAGCTTATCGACGTTACGACCTGTATCGGCTGCAAAGCTTGTCAGGTCGCATGTTCCGAATGGAATGATATCCGTGACAAAATAGGGACTAACGTTGGGGTATATGATAACCCAACAGATTTAACAGCTAAGTCATGGACAGTAATGCGTTTTTCTGAAGTCGAAGAAAACGATAAGTTTGAATGGCTGATCCGTAAAGATGGCTGTATGCACTGTGCTGACCCAGGGTGCTTAAAGGCATGTCCTTCAGAAGGTGCTATTGTTCAGTACAAAAACGGTATCGTTGATTTCCAATCAGAACATTGTATTGGTTGCGGTTACTGTATTGCGGGTTGCCCGTTTGATGTGCCACGTATCAACCCAGAAGATAACCGTGCATACAAATGTACGTTATGTGTTGACCGTGTTGAAGTCGGTCAAGAGCCTGCGTGTGTGAAAACTTGTCCGACAGGGGCTATTCATTTCGGTAGCAAAGAAGACATGATTAACATGGCAGGTGAGCGTGTTGAAGAGCTGAAAACTCGTGGTTATGCAAATGCAGGTTTATATGACCCTGAAGGTGTTGGCGGTACGCATGTTATGTACGTCTTACACCACGCAGATAAACCTCAGTTGTACCACGGGCTGCCGGAAAACCCGACAATCAGCCCAACCGTCACTTTCTGGAAAGGTATCTGGAAGCCGTTGGCAGCGGTTGGTTTTGCTGCAACATTTGCGGCGGCCATCTTCCACTATGTGGGTATTGGTCCGAACCGCGTCTCCAAAAAAGATGAAGAAGAGGCTTTAGAAGATTTGCATAATGCAATGTCATCTGACACTTCGAAATCAAAAGAAGGGGAGGATCAGAAATGATGCCAGATGATAACGATAAAATTATCCGCCATAAGCCGATTGAAAGGATCAATCACTGGGCGGTTGTGATTTGCTTTTTGTTCACCGCGATCAGTGGTCTAGGGTTCTTTTTCCCATCATTAAACTGGTTTATGAACATTTTAGGTACGCCACAACTGTCTCGAATTTTACATCCATTCGTGGGCACAGCGATGTTCTTGCTGTTCGTGTTTATGTTCTTCCGTTATTTCCACCATAACTTCATTAATAAAGAAGATATTAAGTGGGCTAAGAATATTGGTAAGGTACTAAAAAACGAAGAGGCAGGCGATGTAGGGCAATATAACCTCGGTCAAAAAGGGGTATATTGGGTAGTCACCATTTGCTTACTAGCATTGGTTATCACAGGTGTGATTATGTGGCGCCCTTATTTTGCGGATTATTTCCCTATTCCTGTTTATCGTGCGGCTATCTTAGTGCACTCACTTTCAGCTATCGCATTGATCATCATGATAGTGGTGCATGCATACGCTGCAATTTGGGTGAAAGGCTCTGTACGTGCGATGGTTGAAGGTTGGGTAACTCGTGGTTGGGCAAGAAAGCATCACCCACGCTGGTACCGTGAAATCATCGAAAAAGAAAAGCAGCAGCAAGAGAAAAACTAAGTATCTTGATAGTATTTTTAAAACCCACAAATTATATTTGTGGGTTTTTTTATATTATTTAATTATCATATTCAGATGGGTTTTATTTTAACTGTGTTTAATTATTTATTAAAAATATATTTTAATTTATCGATATTAGAATGTCGATATTAGATTTATTATCTTAATTTTATGCTTTATTTAATAAAGATGGTCATATTTAGAGTAACTAAATAATACATTTAGATGATGTTGATTTATTATTCAATAATAGAGCAATAGTGAAATTAATTACTATATTTAATATTATTTTAGCCTATTGATATTAAAAAATAATTAAAGCGGCGAATCACTGGACTTATACCATAATATTTAATACAAATAGTTAACGGTTGCGGAATATATTACCTCAACAAAATAAAAACCCTCATATTTAAATATATTATTTTAATACAGTGAAATAAATATCATTCATTCCATTTACGATAGCTAAATAAAGAGGTAATGCATGGATCTTCCTTTACAAGGTATCAAAGTACTCGACTTCACCGGTGTACAGTCAGGGCCATCTTGTACCCAAATGTTAGCGTGGTTTGGGGCTGATGTGATAAAAATTGAACGCCCCGGCGTTGGTGATGTAACTCGTAATCAACTTAGAGATATTCCCGATGTTGATGCGCTTTATTTTACCATGCTCAATAGTAATAAACGTTCCGTTGAATTAAATACCAAAACGCCAGAAGGGAAAGAAGTTATGGAGCGGCTGATCAAACAAGCCGATGTCCTTGTTGAAAACTTCCATCCAGGTGCCATCGACCATATGGGTTTTACTTGGGAACATATTCAAGAATTAAATCCTCGTCTGATTTTCGGCTCCATTAAAGGTTTCGATGAAAACTCACCTTATGCCAATGTTAAAGCTTATGAAAACGTGGCTCAAGCCGCTGGTGGAGCTGCATCAACTACCGGTTTTTGGGATGGTCCTCCACTTGTCAGCGCCGCTGCATTAGGTGACAGTAATACAGGGATGCATTTATTAATCGGCTTATTGGCAGCACTGTTACATCGAGAGAAAACGGGTAAAGGGCAACGCGTGACGATGTCGATGCAAGATGCTGTACTCAACTTATGTCGTGTAAAACTACGCGATCAGCAGCGTTTAGAAAAAATCGGCTATTTAGAAGAATACCCTCAGTATCCAAATGGTAAATTTGGTGATGCCGTTCCCCGTGGCGGAAATGCAGGAGGCGGTGGGCAGCCCGGTTGGATCTTGAAATGTAAAGGCTGGGAAACAGACCCGAATGCTTATATCTATTTCACTATTCAGGAACAAGATTGGGAACAGACTTGCATTGCCATTGGTAAGCCGGAATGGGCGAGTGACCCAGCTTATAGTACCCCACAAGCTCGACAGCCACATATCTTTGATATCTTTGCTGAAATCGAAAAGTTCTTGGCAGATAAAGACAAACATGAAGCCGTTGAATACCTCAGTAAGTATGGGGTGCCATGTGCGCCAGTACTGAGCATGCGTGAAATTGCCAGAGACCAATCACTTCGTGATAGCGGAAGCGTTGTTGAAGTAGAACAACCTAAAAGAGGCACTTACTTAACTGTAGGCTGCCCAATGAAATTCTCTTCGTTCACACCAGATATAAAGAGTGCCCCATTGTTGGGTGAGCACACAGAAGAAGTACTGACTGAGCTAGGTTACAGTGCAGATGAAATTGCATCTATGCGAACCAATAAAGCTATCTAAATTGTAATTGGGGGAGAATACCTTCCCCATCATTCTGCTATCGATGAGGTGGACATGTCTGCTGACCAAAATCAAAATTTAACGGATGGTATGCATATTATTGTTGATGCACTGAAAAAGAATGGCATTGACACAATCTATGGCGTTGTTGGTATCCCTGTTACGGATATGGCGAGGCATGCTCAAGCCGAGGGAATACGTTATATTGGCTTTCGCCATGAACAGTCTGCGGGTAATGCGGCTGCCATTAGTGGTTTTATTACCCAAAAACCCGGTATTTGTTTGACGGTTTCTGCACCGGGCTTTTTAAATGGTATGGTGGCACTAGCCAATGCGACAACCAATGGCTTTCCGATGATCCAAATAAGTGGCTCAAGCGATAGGGCGATCATAGACCTGCAACAAGGGGACTATGAAGAGCTGGACCAGATGAATACTGCAAAGCCATTTGTCAAAGCTTCCTACCGAGTTAATAAACCAGAAGATTTAGGGATTGCTTTAGCAAGAGCCATACGAGCTTCGGTATCGGGTCGCCCTGGCGGTGTATATCTTGACCTTACCACTGAGGTGTTAGCGGCGGTGATGGATAAAGACGAAGCAGACAAAACGATTTTTAAGGTAGAAGACCCTGCACCAAGACAAATTCCATCACCTGATTCAGTGAATAAAGCGCTTAAGT
This sequence comes from Providencia sp. NPDC089933, assembly GCF_049545585.1. NCBI lineage: Bacteria > Pseudomonadati > Pseudomonadota > Gammaproteobacteria > Enterobacterales > Morganellaceae > Providencia > Providencia sp. NPDC089933. The sequence goes on along the minus strand of NZ_JBMWDT010000016.1, from coordinate 21,994 downwards.
TACTTGCATCAGCTAAGCGGCCATTAATTATTTTGGGTAAAGGCGCCGCATATGCACAAGCGGATGACAATATTCGTCAATTTATTGAAACGACGGGTATTCCTTATTTACCGATGTCAATGGCAAAAGGTTTGCTACCGGATACCCACCCCCTATCAGCGGCATCAGCTCGCTCATATGCCTTATCCAGTGCGGATGTTGTGGTGTTAATGGGCGCACGCCTTAATTGGTTGCTTGATCATGGAAAAGGTAAGCATTGGTCGCCAGACACTCAATTTATTCAATTGGATATTGAGCCATCTGAGATTGATAGTAACCGCCCAATAACCGCACCTGTTGTTGGTGATATTTACTCAAGTATTGAGTCTTTACTGGCTGGTCTTAAATCAATCCCTGTTAAATCCCCAACAGAATGGATTGCCAGTATTGATGAGCATAAGAAAATCAATGTCGAGAAAATGGCTGCTAAGTTAAATACTGACACTTCTCCGATGAACTATTTCAATGCATTACGTGCAATCCGTGATGTGCTGGTCGATCACCAAGATGTTTATGTCGTTAATGAAGGCGCTAACACGCTTGATAATGGACGAAATATTATTGATATGTACCAACCACGTAAGCGCTTAGATTGTGGAACATGGGGCGTTATGGGGGTGGGGATGGGTTACGCTGTTGGTGCGGCAGTAACCAGTGGTAAACCCGTGGTGGCTATTGAAGGTGACAGTGCATTCGGTTTTAGTGGTATGGAGATAGAAACTATTTGCCGTTATAAACTGCCAGTGACCATTCTAATTTTTAATAATGGCGGAATATACCGTGGCGATGGTGTGAATTTGCATGGTGATAGCGACCCTTCTCCAACGGTATTAATGGGAACTGCCCGTTACGACAAGATGATAGAGGCTTTTGGTGGTATCGGCTATAACGCAACGACACCAGCAGAAATACAACAGGCATTGAAAGCAGGGTTAACATCAGGTAACCCAACGTTAATTAATGTGGTGATAGACCCTGATGTGGGGACTGAAAGTGGCCATATAGGCAGCTTGAATCCTAAATCAGTAGTAAAAAATTAACCCAACATCAATTTAAAAAGTTGAAATTTCATAGCGCCACTTACTTGATATAAGTGGCGTAAGGTACTTTATCGTCAAAAAATAGGTGGGTCTTATGGCTGACTTTATGTTGAAGATTTTTATGAGTGACCTATTGCCTATCATTATTATTATGGTCCTTGGTTATGCGAGTGGTAAGCGTAATGTATTTACGGAAGACCAAGCAAAGGCATTCAATAAATTAGTTTTAAATTATGCATTACCCGCGGCATTATTTGTTTCAATTGCACGCGCTAATCGTGAAATGATATTTGCTGACACTAAACTGACCATTATTTCGTTTGTAACTTTATTAATTTGTTTCTTTTTCTCTTTCTTTAGTTGTAAATATATTTTTAAACATAGCCGTGGTGAAGCGGCGGTATGTGCATTGATTGCAGGTTCTCCGACCATCGGTTTTCTTGGGTTTGCAATACTCGACCCTATTTATGGCGCGACCGTTTCTACAGGTCTCGTTGTGGCAATTATCTCAATTATTGTTAATGCCATTACTATTCCTATTGGTCTATTTTTACTTAACCCATCTGATGCAGAAGGTAAGAAAGGGGGAGGAGGAATGGACGCTTTGGTCTCTGCTTTTAAAGAGCCAGTGGTATGGGCCCCAGTATTAGCAACGGTATTGGTTCTTATTGGTATTAAAATCCCCCCTATTTTAGACCCGACTTTTGAATTAATTGCTAAAGCGAATTCAGGTGTAGCGGTATTTGCCGCAGGCTTGACATTAGCAGCGAATAAATTCGAGTTTGATGGTGAAATGTTTACAACACATTATTAAAACTCGTGTTAATGCCAGGCTTAATGTTACTTGCGGGAATGACGTTTAATATGGAATCTGAGCAATTGCAAATGATGGTATTAGCGGGGGCATTACCACCTGCGTTCTCAGGGATTATTATTGCAAGTCGCTTTAATATTTATACCCGTACTGGAACCGCATCACTGGCGGTAAGTGTACTTGGTTTTATTATTGCAGCACCCGTGTGGATCTATATCGCTCGAGTCGTCGCTTAGAAATGTCTGTTTGATAAAAGTCTCGACCATGGTGGGATTGGCATCATGGTCTTTCGGCAAAAAGAGGTAAATGATGACAGCTACAAAGCCTTTAGATGGAATACGTGTTCTAGATTTTACAGGGGTTCAGTCTGGGCCATCTTGTACCCAAATGTTAGCGTGGTTTGGGGCTGATGTGATAAAGATAGAACGACCAAGAGTTGGAGATGTAACTCGTCATCAATTGCGTGATATTCCTGATGTGGATGCATTATATTTTACCATGCTTAATAGTAATAAGCGTTCTTTAGAGCTGGATACTAAAACCCCAGAGGGTAAAGAAGTCATGGAAAAGCTGATACGCCAAGCGGACGTGTTAGTTGAAAATTTCCATCCGGGGGCGATTGACCATATGGGATTCACATGGGAGTACATTCAACAATTAAATCCTCGTTTAATTTTTGGTTCCATCAAAGGGTTTAATCAAAACTCGCCTTACGCAGATGTGAAAGCGTACGAAAATGTTGCCCAATCAGCAGGAGGTGCAGCCTCAACAACAGGGTTCCCTGATGGCCCCCCTGTTGTAAGTGCAGCAGCCCTTGGGGACAGTAATACGGGAATGCATTTACTGATTGGCTTGTTAACCGCATTGTTACACCGCGAAAAAACAGGTAAAGGTCAACGCGTGACGATGTCAATGCAAGATGCTGTGCTGAATTTATGCCGTGTAAAATTACGCGACCAACAGCGCTTAGAAAAAATAGGTTATTTAGAAGAGTACCCGCAATATCCAAATGGAAAGTTTGGTGATGCGGTTCCCCGAGGCGGAAATTCCAGCGGGGGAGGTCAGCCCGGCACCATGCTTAAATGTAAGGGCAGTGATACTGATCCTAATGCTTATATTTACTTTATTAATCAGGATCATAACTGGGAAAACACCTGTGATGCGATTGGTCGACCGGAATGGAAAACCGACCCTAATTTCGCAACGACCGAAGCTCGGGTAAGCCATATTCAGGATGTATGGGATGCGATTGAAGATATTGCGAAAGACAAAGATAAACATGAAATAACCGATTATTTCGATAAGTTTGGCGTGCCTTGTTCCGCAGTGCTGAGTATGAAAGAGATTATGGAAGATAAATCTTTGCGTGGTAGTGGTTCTATTGTTGAAGTTAAGCAACCCATACGGGGTTCTTATTTAACGGTAGGGTGCCCAGTGAAGTTTTCTAGTTTTATTCCAGAAATTAAGAGTGCTCCATTACTGGGAGAACATAATCACGAAATATTGAAAGAGCTTGGTTATAGCGATGAACAAATTATTGAGATGAAAAATAAAAGTGTTATTTAATTAATAATACTTTAAACACCTAATAATTGGTGAGCTTAAATAGATAGTCAATATTAAATTGTTATATTTGGATATTAATATATTCAAATATAACAATAATGCACAGAATTTGAATGGATTAATTCACTTTTTAAACCCATAAATTATTTTTCTATTCTATCCACGATTAATTATTCATTAATAGTGGGGGCTTTTTACTACTCTATTCGTTGAATAAGGATTGTCATATGCGTATTTCTGAAATTAAAAAAAGCAGTAAGGTTGCTGCCGTTGATTTTGTTCCTGCATGGGGTGATTTAAATGGGAATATTCAACGCCTAGTTGCAGCTGCAGAGAAAGTTGCTGCTCAGGGTGTCGACTATGCCGTTTTTCCTGAAACAGCGGTTAGCGGTTATTTATTTTCGGACACGGCTGAGTTAGCACCTTATTTAGATACTATTCCGGGTAAAACGACGGCGGCAATTTTACCTGTCCTCGCACAGACTGGCATGTATATGAGCGTTGGTATTGCTGAGCGAGATAGTGAAACAGGTTTAGCTTATAATTCAGCGGTCCTAATGGGGCCTGAAGGTATCATTGGTAAATATCGAAAAATAGGGTTGAACTCCCAAGACCAAAAAGTATTTGCTCCGGGTAATACTGGTGTGAAAACGTTTGATACCCCGATAGGCCGCATCGCATTATTAATTTGTTATGACGATACCTATTGGCAATATGTTCGTTTAGCGGCACTTGAAGGGGCTCAAATTATTGGTTGGCATTCAGTTTCGGACCGTATGATGCCTGATGCAACAGCGGCAGAAATGCTAGGTGACCACTCAACAGTGGCCCATGTTCAACATATGAGTGCACTGAATGGCGTATGGGTAGTTTGTGCGACACGCAGCGGTATTGAAACGAATCCAATTACCAAGGGACAGCTGTATTATAATGGGGGGTCGAGTGTGTGGTCCCCGTCCGGTCATAAGGTGGCGCAGTCCCCGGTGTTAAGCCCTTTAGAATTGGAACCCGGGTTGAATGGCATATATAGCGCAATGATTGATTTAGATGAAGCCGATAAACAGCGTAATACTTTGCTTGCTAAGCGTCGTCCTGACTTATATTCCCCAACACTTGCATTTCATCGTAGCCCTACGGATATCAATGCAACTTCGACGATAGTGCAAACCACTTTTATTGCAGCCCAGTGGGAAAAATCAGTCTCTAAGTTAGACTCTATTCAGGTGGGTGAGAATGAACTCTTAGTTTTACCTGAGCTTTCGGCACTTCCTTATACCGATGACCCGAATATTATTTTGTCCCATGCCGAAACACGAGGAGGGGTATTTGAACAAATCCTTTGCAAAGCAGCTTATGAAGGGAAGGGTATATTGTAGGTAGTTACCCTGAAATTGATACCGATAAACTGTACCACACGGTGGTGCTAGCGGGCCCAGCGGGGGATATACTCGCCCGTTATCGAGTGACACACCTTAATGAGCGTGATAGTGGCTGGGCAATGGCAGGCCATGCAGTCAGTGTCACGGCAACTCCTATTGGGCGCATTGCTTTGGCTGCGGCACATGAATTAGAAGTCCCAGAACTCGCGGGGTTATATAGTGCATTACGCGCTGATATTTTGGCGGCGCCAGCGGGCATACCGAGTGATTTGAAAGTTGAAATTGATAGCCATCTTTATTCTGTGGAAAACCCACCGACTGGGCGAGCGGATTTTATCCCTTATGCTATCGCAACATTAAACCAACTATGGGTGATATGTGGAGGCCGCAATGAACGAGATTCAACGTCGGCCGCCATATACGGGCCTGAACCCGTCGTACTGACGCCAACATTAACAGCACAGAGAGGGGCTGAAGATGTTAGATTACAAACACAGGTTCCTGCTCCTTTTACTTGGATTAATCAAGAGCGTTTAATTAGTGGGCAGCAAGCCATTTGGTTTACGCCGCTAACTCGGTAGTTATTTTTGTTTTCCTGTTGTAATTCATTTGGTTACAACAGGAATGCTAAGTTATTAATATGAAAAATATTACTCATTAGCAATTAAAAGCCGGCAAAGGAGAGTTAAAACACTTCACTTTTTTGGTGTTGTTGCCTTGTTGGTTTTAATTGCGAGTATTTCTAGTGAAGTTTTTAATCACGGTTTATTTTGAATTTCAATTCTGAATTTGCATTTATTTTACAGTTGGTTTTTTTATTTTTATTTAGCTCTAAAAATAAAAAACGGTTTATTAAGAAATACTCAATTATTGTTCCGCCCTCTATTCATTATTTTGGTTATTTTGGATTATGTATCGACCAAATTGGCAAAAAAACAAATTTATTTAAGACAATTTTTAAGGTGCATATCACTTCGATTATGAGTCGGCCGAGCTGCTCAAAAATAGAGAGTTCAATACAGGGAAATAAAATATGACAACCTCTTCACCACAAGTGCCGTTTATGCAATTACCCACTATTGCATTTTTATTAGCGATTGCCTCAGGGATGTTGGATGGCTATGCCTTTTTCACAACGAAATCATTTGCGACGTTTCAGTCGGGCAATATCATCATGCTAGGTTATCAATTTGCTGAAAACGGTCTGGCTGCGGTGACGCCTTATGTTATTTCTATTTTCTCATTTGGTGCGGGAGCTATGTTACTGGCATTGATCCGTTATCGCTATAATACCGATGAGAAAACATGGACATTCACTTTACTGTCACTTGAAATAGCCCTTTTATTGCTGCTGATCGCGTATATTTTTTTATTCAATATCCAATCTAAGGGGTTTCATGCCGTTTGGGCTTTGTCTTTTATTGCAGGTATGCAGGGTAATGCATTCCACAAAATTAATGGCATGTTATACGGGAATATTGCAGTCACCTTAAATGTACAGCTAGGTTTTAGTTCTTTAGCAGAGTCTATCGCATTTAAAGGTAAAGCCAGAAAAAACGCATTGTATAAAAGTTATTGTTATTTTCTGACGCTCTTGGGTTTTGCTGGTGGGGCATTTCTCATGGTATTACTCGCTGATTATGCAAGAGAATATGCATTGTTTGCTACATTAATCCCGTTATGTTTGATATTTTTCTCTGGTCGCCAATTTTCGAAAGAAAATAAACAGCTACCAATAGATTCGGATTGATGTGGGTGAAAGAGGCGGGGGAAGTCCCGCCTACTAAAATGTTATTATAAGTCGTGCTGGTGGTTGAGAGCTTCAACAGTTTTCTTGGCACCGTTATCACGTAGTGAAAGGTAGAATGCAGTCACCTTTTCAGTAAATAACGAATTATTAACCAGTTCTTCGGTAAACAAACTGTTAAGAGAAAGTAGTGTGCGAACACGGCTTTCATCATCAGTACTGTTTGCAACGAGCTCGGCCAACTTTACAGCCTGTGGGTCGCTGACTTGAATTTCTACGTCATGATCATCTTTTCCGCTGACATAACGCATCCATCCCGCAACAGCTAAGGCTAAATAATCAAATGATTGGCCGTTTTTCAGATGAATTTGGATAGAATCGAGTAAACGTTGAGATAATTTCAATGTTCCATCCATAGCGATTTGCCAAGTACGATGTTTCAACCCCGTATTTTTAAAACGTTCAATCAGGGCATTAGCATAGGCGGGTAAATCCACATTTTTGATGGATAACGTTGGTGCTTGCTCATTGACCATCAGGTGATAAGCTGCTTTTTCATAAGCACTATCCTGCATGCATTCATTAATATATTGGTAACCAGCCAAATAACCTAAATAAGCAAGGAATGAGTGGCTACCATTTAACATGCGCAGCTTCATTTCTTCAAATGGAACGACATCTGTGACTAACTGAGCGCCCGCTTTTTCCCACTCAGGGCGACCCGCGACAAAATTGTCTTCAATCACCCACTGGCGAAATGGCTCACAGGCAATGGCGACTTTGTCAACGACAGGGCCTAGTTGGGATTGAATTTTTTCTGCGGTGTCTGGTGTCATGGCAGGCACAATTCTATCCACCATGGTGGATGGAAAGGTGACATTGGCTTCAATCCAATTGGCCAATGCAATATCCTGTTTTGCAGCCATCGCTAAAATGACATTTTTCGTAATATGGCCATTTTCAGGCATATTGTCACAGGACATGACTGTAAATGGTGCAATACCCAGTGCCTTGCGGCGTTTTAAGGCTTCAACAATCAGACCCGGCAGTGATTTAGGGGTGTTTGGTGAGGCTAAATCATGCGCAATAGCGGGGTTCGCAAAATCAATCGAGCTTGTCGCGGGCACATAACAATAACCTTTTTCAGTAACCGTCATGGAAACGATGGCAATATTAGGGTCTAACATGCGATTGATAACGGCATCAATTCCGTGAATGGTTGGGTGTAATGCTTCTCTTACCACACCGACAGTACGGGTTTGCCAATTATCGCCTTGCATTTCAACTACGTTATAAAGGCAGTCTTGAGCGAGTAAATCTTCAATTTGTTGTTCCCCACCGACTAAATTGACCTCACAAAAACCCCAATCACTCTGCTGCTCCGTAGCTAAAATATCCGCAAAGATGGCTTGGTGGGCGCGATGGAACGCGCCGAAACCTAAGTGAAGCATTTTTACCTTTACCTGCTCCCTATCATAGCTTGGTACTTTGATTGTGGCGGGTAATTGGTTTAGGTTATTGGTTGACAGTTGCATATTTCACTTTACCTTTTTGTTGTTCAGCCTCTTCAACCGCATCCAACGTGCTGGTTAAATCACGATCTTTCACTTCAGGCATGATAATGGCACTGATTAATGAAATGGCAGAGTAAATGATGATCATGATTGCAATTGGCCACCAGCTTCCTGTGATGCTACAGAAAATGCCTGCTAGAACTGGGCCTAAGCCAGAGGCAATTAAGCCACCAATTTCTTTGGCTACAGCCATACCAGTAAAACGGTTACGTGAGTTGAACATTTCAGCCATCGTAATATTTTCTAAGGCAAATAATCCGAGTACTGAACAGTTATGAACGATAATAATACAGATGGTAATTAAGCTAACGCTGTTCGCGCCATCGACGATGACAGATAACATCGGATAGGCGAGCAACATGGCAGATAAGCTAAGAATAATATAAGGAATACGACGACCAAATTTATCTGATATCAGACCAATTACAGGAATAGTTAGGAAACCGACAACGGAGCTGATCATGATCGCATCAGTTGGAATACTCTTATCAAACAATAGGCTTTGAACTAAATATCCTGCTAAGAAAGTTTGAATTAACCCAGAGTTACCTGCTTGGCCAAAACGAATGCCAGTCGCTAACCAAAATGCTTTAGATTTAAACATGGCAAAGAAACTTTCTTTCGGTGGTGCTTGTACTGCGACTTTGGCTTCTTGTTCTTCCGTATTTTGCACTTTCTCAAATACAGGGCTTTCTTTCAGATTCAGTCGTAACCATACTGCAAACAGCATTACCACGAAGCTTGCCAAGAAAGGTACACGCCAGCCCCAAGCCAGTAAGTCTGACTTATCTAACCAGAAGAACATAACAGCCCAAATTGCAGTTGCGCTTAATGTGCCACAGTTTGTTCCCAGACCCACTAATGAGGCCACAATACCACGACGGCCTTTTGGTGCATATTCTGCCAGCATGGTGCCTGCACCCGAAATTTCAGCGCCTGCCCCTAAACCTTGAATAATTCGCAAGAGAACTAATAACAGCGGTGCGAGGATACCTACCTGTGCGTAGGTTGGTAATACCCCGATTAATGTAGTACACACCCCCATCATGGTGATGGTGATAAAGAGTACTTTTTTACGGCCGATTCGGTCGCCCATTTGACCAAAGAAAATCGCACCAACAATACGTGCGACATATCCGGCACCGTAAGTTCCCATAGCAAGAATTAATGCCATTGAAGCGGATTGTTCAGGGAAAAATATTTCATGGAAAACAAGTGCTGCGCCTAACGAGTAAAGCTGGAAATCCATAAACTCCAGAGCGGTTCCTAGCCAGCCTGAAACTGCAGCTTTGGTCAGATCGCCAGAGCTGCGTTCCACTTTCCCTGATGGGTCAATTGACTGAGTATTCATATTATTATCCTATTAATCACGTAGAGTAGTATCCAAAATCGGATTTAGTTTTTTTAATTAAATTAAAAGGTTAAAAGAATTTTACAGCAGGTCTTCTGGTCTTTTTCAAAGGTTAATATTGCCTCTTGCGCTTCAGTGAATGGGAACTGATGGGTTAAGATTTTTGTTGGGTCAATTTTTTTAGATTCTATCCAGCTAATTACTTCTTGGAATTTTTTGGCATTCAGACGCGAAGAAAATAATGAAATCTCTTTGCTGGTAATACTTTGCTGTGTAACGGCACTTGCTTCACTTGAAAAGCCCATAATAGAAACTCTTGCCGCGGGGGAAGCAATCAAGATGGCTTCTTGTAAGATAGCGGGATGGCAAGCTGCATCAAGTACTAACGTTGGGCGGAGCCCCAGTGCTTTGAGTTGTTCTGGCAGTGGGCTTTGTGAATTATCAATGATAATATCAGCACCACAATCTTTTGCTCTTGCTAAACGTTCAGTCACGCGGTCAACCACAATTAAGGTTTTGACCTGATAAACTCCTTTAAGAACCTGTGCGCAGGTTAACCCAATCGTACCCGCACCATAGACTAATGCGACATCATCTTGAGTTGGGTGAACATGCGAAGTCACGTTGGCGGCAATAGAGTATGGTTCAACGGTAACGGCACATTCATCGCTGATTGAATCGGGAATGGTATAAGCGTTTGCCGCAGGGACATTAACATATTCAGTGAACCCGCCATCAGTATGAACGCCTAATACTTCTAGTGTCTCGCAAACATTTGGTTTACCAATTGAACATGGGTAGCAATGACCACAACTGAGAACAGGGTCGATAGAGACTCGTTCACCAATGCGTTTACTGTCTACGCTGGAACCGACTTTTTCAATGACACCGAAAAATTCATGGCCAATCACGCGTGGATATTTTGCAAATGGGTTATGGCCACGGTAGATATGGCTGTCAGAACCACAAATACCGGCTAAGCGAACTTTTATTTGTACTTGATTTTCAGTTGGCTCAGGAACTGAACGCTCTTCAATCAATAATGTATTAGGTTCTTTAATTACTACCGATTTTACAGCTTTCATATTTGACTCCGAATAAAATAAAAATTACCAGTTCCACAACGTGCCGTCTTCGAGACGAGCAACTGGAAGATAAGCTGGGTTGTACGGGTATTTCGCTGCCAGTTTTTCATCAAAATCGATACCTAAACCGGGCTTATCACTTGGGTGCATATAACCATCATTGAACGTCCAGTTGGTCGTAAATACGGATAACATTTCTTCGGAGTAGCCCATAAACTCTTGAACGCCGAAATTTGGTACCCATAGATCAAAGTGTAAGGCGGCAGCATGGCAAATTGGGGATAGGTCAGATGGACCATGAGAACCTGTTCTGACTTGGTAAAGAGAAGCGAAATCAGCAATCCGGCGCATACCCGTGATCCCTCCAGCATGCGTGATTGTGGTGCGGATATAATCGATGAGTTGCTCTTCAATCAATTGTTTACAATCCCAAATGCTATTAAAAACTTCACCTACAGCGATTGGGGTGACGGTATGTTGACGAATTAATCTAAAACAAGATTGGTTTTCCGCTGGTGTTGGGTCTTCCATCCAAAATAATCGATAATCTTCAATACTTTTACCGAAGCGAGCTGCTTCAATAGGGGTCAAGCGATGGTGCATATCGTGTAAAAGGTGTTCATTGAAACCATATTTGTCGCGTACGGCTTCAAACAGTTTGGGCATAAAATCGAGGTATTTTTCGGTTGACCAAAATTGCTCTTCAGGGTGATGGCCTTTTGTGGCAGGTTCATAAGCAAGGTTTTTTCCTTTGCTCTGCCCATAGGTGGTTGCCATTCCTGGTATGCCGCACTGCACACGGATCGCTTTAAAACCTTTTTCTTTATATTTCGCGTAGTTATCTAGTGTTTCGGCAATATCGGTGCCTGTTGTGTGGCAATAAACCATCACACCTTCACGAGAAGCTCCACCGAGTAATTGATAAACTGGAAGGTTGGCAATTTTGCCTTTAATATCCCACAGTGCCATATCAATCGCAGAAATGGCGGACATCGTAACTGGGCCTCTGCGCCAATAGGCTCCCTTATAGAAGAATTGATAAATATCTTCGATTTTATGTGGGTCACGGCCTATCAACTGAGGACAGAGGTGATCTTGAAGATAGGATGCCACTGAGAGTTCTCTCCCGTTAAGGGTGGCATCACCGAGTCCATATATGCCTTCATCAGTAGTAATTTTTAATGTGACAAAATTACGACCGGGGCTACATACAAAGACTTCTGCTTTTATGATTTTCATTTTGGCCTAAATCCCTATTACTTGTTAACCAACTGATCAACCAAATTACCCCTTTATACTCAAACTGGTTTATTTATTGGTTAACCAAATATTCTTTTTTTCACTCTATCAATCGATAAATTAAAAAACAATGACTAAAAAGACGACAATAAGTGAATCTGATCACAAATTGGTTAACTAATTTTGCAGAAATAGTGGATAAATTGGTTGACCATTGTGGTGAGGGACGATAATCTACAATGGAAGAACTAAATTTAATTCGACAACGCGTTGTACATATATATGAAAACTCAATACCGCTCGTACCAATACCTAGGTCAGCAGTTAAAAGAGCTCATTGCATCTGGTGAATATCCGATAGGAAGTCGTTTAATGCCAGAGCGTGAGATCGCTAAAAAATATGATGTTAGTCGCTCATTGGTACGTGAAGCACTCATCATGTTGGAAATTGAAAAATTGGTTTCTATCAAGAAAGGTTCTGGTGTTTATGTCATCAATCACCCAGACCTATTAATTGATGAAGTCAAAAGCTTAGACCATGGCCCTTTTGAAATACTGCAAGCGCGCCAAGTGATTGAAAGTGCGATAGCAGCATGTGCTGCTTTATCAGCAACAAAAGCCGATATTCAAGAGATCCGCGCATTATTAGAAGATGAGCGAATCAAAGTCGCAAATAATGAAAGTGACGATGCTAATGATCATAAGTTCCACGTGTTAATTGCTCGCGCAAGCAAGAATGACATGATGGCGAAGATTATTGATGATATCTGGGCTGTGCGGTTACAAAGCCCTATGTGGGATAAGCTACATGAGCATATCGACAATACGACTTACCGGAAGAAGTGGTTGATTGATCATGAAAATATTTTAAATGCACTACAAAAACGTGATCCTGAATTGGCTAAAAAAGAGATGTGGCAGCATTTAGAAAATGTCAAAAATACGCTAATGCAGCTTTCTGATTTTGATGACCCCAATTTTGATGGTTACTTATTTGAAACAATTCCTTATCAGACTATTTTTGAATAATCGCAGGAGAAGTACTCATGGAGCATACGTGGCGTTGGTACGGTCCTAATGACCCTGTTTCTTTAAGTGATGCTAGGCAAGCAGAGGTGACGGGAATCGTCTCTGCGCTCCATCATATTCCTAACGGTGAAGTTTGGAGTGTTGAGGAGATTTTAAAGCGTAAATCTATCATTGAAGATGCTGGGTTAGTTTGGTCTGTCGTGGAAAGTATTCCTATTCACGAAGATATTAAAACTCAACAAGGTAATTTTGATTTCTATATTCAAAATTACCAGCAAAGTATCCGTAATTTAGCATCCTGTGGTATTAAGACCATTTGCTATAATTTTATGCCAATTCTAGATTGGACGCGTACTGACCTTGCTTATACGCTACCTGATGGCTCCAAAGCGTTACGGTTCGACAATATTGCCTTTGCTGCGTTTGAAATTCATATTTTAAAACGTAAAAATGCGGCGGCGAGTTATTCAGAACAAGAAGTTAAAGAAGCGGCTGAGTATTATGCCAATATGTCATCTGATGATATCGAAAACCTGATTAAAACCATCATTGCAGGGTTACCGGGCGCAGAAGAAGGTTATACATTAGACCAATTCCGTGAGCGCTTGGCGCTGTATAATAATATTGATGAAAATCAGTTACGTGAGAACTTACGTTATTTCTTGCAGAAAATCGTTCCTGTGTGTGAAGAAGAAAATGTGGTTTTAGCTATTCACCCTGATGACCCTCCACGCCCAATTTTAGGCCTACCACGTATTGTTTCTACCATTGAAGATATGCGGTTTATTAAGCAAAGCTGCGATAGCATTCATAATGGGTTTACTATGTGCACAGGTTCTTATGGTGTGCGAGCCGATAACGACCTAGTAAAAATGATTAATGAATTTGGTGATCGTATTCATTTCACACATTTACGTTCAACGGTGAGAGAAAACAACCCAAATACTTTCCATGAAGGAAATCATATTGCAGGCGATGTCGATATGTTTGAAGTGGTCAAAGCCATTTTAGCGGTTGAACAAAAACGCCATGCTGCGGGGCTTGCACCAATTCCAATGAGACCAGATCATGGTCACCAAATTTTGGATGATTTGAAGAAAGTGACTAACCCGGGTTATTCCGCCATAGGGCGTCTAAAAGGTCTAGCGGAGGTTAGAGGTTTAGAGCTCGCAATTAAACGTATGTATTACCCTGAGTTACTGAAAATCTAAAGACTAACTGGTTATTAATGATATTTGCTTTTTATTTGGTATTTTGATTGTACCAAAGGGGCTGTTATACCTCTAAGGAAGCAAAATTGTTATTTTATTAATACGCGACCGAATAGTATTTGGTCGCGTATTTATTGACCATAAGTGCTTTTTATATTTATCTTTATCTAAAAGATACAATAGATATTAATTATATTTATGTTTTTATTTCGTTCTGATTGAACAACAGCAATAAAAAAAACATCTTGAAATAAGGACAAAATACCAATTTCTGTTGCAAATAGAAGGCTGTTTACATCATAAGCTTGCAGTTATAATCACTCCAAACCACAACTCCAGAATTTTTATCCTAGAGATAACAATTTATTTATATCAAATAAAACAACCATCATCCTGATTTACATTTACCTTGATCTACTACGGGGTTATATCATAGATAATTCGAGGGCCAGAGTAGCCTCAACGCTACTTTTGTTTTATCCTGAGTATTAGAGCACCGCTTTCGCGGATATAAAATATGATGAGCAAAGACGCTTCGGGAAAATGGTCAGCCATTTCTCGGGGATTGTCGTTATAAAAAAATAGAAAAGAGAGAACGCAATGGGTATTCGTATCGTTCCTAAAGAAGAGTTAGGGCAAGAAAGATTGAAAGAAAAAGGAATTGGTTTTATTCCTCCGGTTCTATTTCCTAACCTAAAAAGTTTATATCAACGCCGTGCTGAGCGGTTGAAAGAACTCGGTATTGGTGAGCATCCCTTTGCAGATTATCTGAATTTTGCAGCTGAAGTTGCTACTGCGCAACATAATGCACAACATGATAATCCATTAGACGTGGATATGGCGCCTATTCTTGAGCGTTCAATTAATACAAACAACCCCCCCTTAGATGCAAAAACCTTCCCACGTACAACACATTGGCACAAATTATTGACCGCTATTATCGCTGAGTTAATGCCAATTGTCCCTGAATCAGTTCGCCCAGCATTAGAAAACTTAGATAAAGCATCCGAAACTGAATTAGAGGCAATGGCGACCGCGTTATTAAATGAGGAGTTTGAGAAAGTCCCTGCGGAAAAATCCATGTTTATTTGGGCTGCTCTATCTGTGTATTGGGCGCAAATGGCTGCAAATATCCCCGGTAAAGCGCGCGCGGAACATGGTGACCACCGTCATTTCTGCCCAGTATGCAATAGCATGCCTGTATCAAGCATTGTACAAATTGGGACTTCGCAGGGGCTGCGTTATTTACACTGTAATTTATGTGAAACCGAATGGCACATGGTGCGTGTGAAATGCAGCAATTGTGAGCAAACAGGCCAACTGAATTATTGGTCACTGGATGACGAAAACGCAGCCATTAAAGCGGAAAGTTGTGGTGATTGTGGAAGTTATCTGAAGATCCTTTACCAAGAGAAAGAAGCTAAAGTCGAAGCAGTTGCTGATGATTTAGCGTCAATTATTTTGGATGCACGTATGGAAGAAGAAGGTTTTGCACGTAGCAGTATTAACCCGTTCTTATTCCCTGGTGAAAAATAAGCGGTAACAAACAGAGAATCGTAACTATGGCTGAATCAAATTCTGTTTTATATCGCCAACTTCCTGCAATCGATAAATTATTGCAGCTTGATGAAGTACAAGTATTGGTCGAGCAATCAGGATTGCATTGGGTAACAGCATGCTTACGTGAAATGCAAGAACAAGCCCGAACTTGTATTTCACAGTTTGGAAAATTACCCGCTTGGCACGATGACTGGCTAAAAGAACTATCTGTCCGCCACCAAACATTAGGGCAAAGTGCGTTAAAAAGCGTCTTTAATCTAACGGGGACGGTACTGCATACCAATTTAGGTCGAGCAGTAATGCCAACCTCGGCGATTAATGCAGTTAGCCAAGTGATGAATTCGCCAGTTACATTAGAATATTCTCTTGATGGCGCCATGCGTGGTCACAGAGACCGCGCGATTGCGGATTTACTCTGTGAATTAACAGGGGCAGAGGATGCATGCATTGTTAATAATAACGCAGCGGCAGTTTTGTTATTATTGGCAACAATCGCGAATGGTCAGCAAGTCATTGTTTCTCGTGGTGAACTCGTCGAGATTGGCGGGGCTTTTCGCGTACCAGATGTGATGGCACAGGCCGGTTGCCAACTGGTTGAGGTGGGCACAACAAACCGTACTCACTTACGTGATTATGAAAATGCAATTAATGAGCAAACTGCATTGTTAATGAAGGTACATACCAGTAACTATAGCATCGAAGGGTTTACTGCTGAGGTAGAGGGAGATGAATTAGCGGAACTGGGCAAAAAATACCAGTTACCGACGGCGATTGACTTAGGCAGTGGCTCCATGATTGATATGACAACCTTGGGGTTACCCGCTGAGCCAATGCCTCAAACCTATCTTGCTCAAGGTGTTGATTTAGTTTCTATTTCCGGTGATAAGCTTCTTGGTGGGCCACAAGCAGGGATTATCTTAGGGAAGAAAAAATGGATTGAGGCAATCCAAAAGCACCCGTTAAAACGCGCACTGCGCGTTGATAAAATGGTGTTAGCTGCGCTTGAAGCTACCCTAAAACTCTATTTAACCCCTGAAAAACTAGTTACTGAGTTACCGACCTTGCGATGGCTAACCCGTGAGCCAGAAGTGATCCAAAGGAGCGCGGAAAATATCTTAGTAGCACTGCAAGCTTTTTACGGTGACAAGTTTATTGTGGAAGTTGAGTCTTGCTTATCGCAAATAGGAAGCGGCTCGCTACCTATTGACCGGTTACCGAGTTTTGCGGTGACTTTTGCACCATTAGATGGAAAAGGCAGTACGCTGGAACAACTTGCCTCCCAATGGCGGCGGCTACCTCAACCCGTTATTGGTCGTATGAAAGAAGGCAAGCTGTGGCTTGACCTGCGTTGTCTTGATGATGAACATGCTTTATTACAGGTTTTACTTTCATGATTTTTGCGACAGCTGGCCATGTTGACCATGGTAAAACATCATTAATTCAATTGATTACAGGTATAAATACATCTCACCTTCCCGAAGAAAAAAAACGTGGGATGACGATTGACCTCGGTTATGCCTATTGGCCGCAACAGGATGGTAGTGCAATCGGCTTTATTGATGTGCCAGGGCATGAAAAATTCTTAGCGAACATGCTAGCTGGGGTTGGCGGCATTAACCATGCTCTACTGGTTGTGGCATGTGATGATGGTGTAATGGCTCAAACACTTGAGCATCTATCCATTTTAAGGCTCGCTGGCTGCCAAGATATCACGTTAATCCTTACCAAGGCTGACCGAGTTGACCATTCACGTATTGAACAAGTGATACAACAAGCTAAATCAGAGCTAGCACGGCAAGGTTGGCCTGACGCTAAATTATTTATCACCTCTAGCGAAGATGGGCGTGGTGTTGAATCACTACGTTTATATCTACAACAGTTACATCAACTCAACGGCGCTCATGAAAATTTGCAGCGCCGTTTTCGTTTAGCCATTGACCGAGTTTTCCATGTAAAAGGGGCTGGGATTGTGGTGACGGGAACTGCGTTAGCAGGGAAAATACAAGTCGGGGACTCACTATGGGTTACTGGTGCAGATAAACCGGTTAGAGTCAGAGGGGTCCATCGGCAAAATCAATCCTCAGACTGTGCGCAAGCGGGTGACCGTGTGGCATTGAACCTATCCGGTGATATCGCGAAAGAAGACATCACTCGAGGTGATTGGCTGTTGTCTCAGCAACCGGCCTTTATTGCAAACCGTGTGATTGTTGAGCTGGAATGTGACGCATTAATTAAGCATTGGCAACCTGTACATCTTTATCATGGAGCAAGTCACATTACCGGACGTGTATCTTTATTAGTGGAGCAAGGGGAAACCCCCATTCTTGCCGAGTTAATTTTAGATACTCCATTATGGTTAGTGGATAATGACCGGCTGATTATCCGTGATATAAGTGCTCGCCAGACATTAGGCGGGGCACGTGTGATCCGCTTAGTCTCCCCGCGTCGTGGCAAAAGGCTTCCCGAGTTTTTAGATTGGTTATCAAAGCTGTGTAAAGAGCACGATGAGCTTGCGCATTTTAAGTTACAACTTCCTCAGGGGGAGCTTAATTTACAGGAATACAGCTGGGCGCGGCAATTAACCCATGAAGCGGTAGAAAGCTTATTGGTGCAAACAGATGCAGAGCGTGTCGGTAACAATGTACTGTCAGCATTTAAAGCCCAAGTGGCTAAAGAGCGTTTAGTACAGACCCTTGAGAAATTTAACCAAGTCCATAGTGACCAAATCGGGGTTGGGAAAGCCCGATTAAAACGCATGGCGCTCCCTTCTATGAGTGAAGCGCTAGTGTTTAAGCTGATTAATGACCTTATTGATGAAAAGGTCATTAAGCAAACGCGCGGTTGGTTACATATGCCTCAGCATGGGTTGGTTTTCGACGCTGAGCAACAATTAATTTGGCAGCAGATTTACCCGTTATTTTCTCGTAATGAGGCTTGGTGGGTACGTGATCTCGCATTAGAAAGTGGCTATGAGGAAGAGACAATGCGGCGCGTACTTAAAAAAGCCGCACAAATGGGGTTAGTTATCGCGATTGTGCGTGACCGTTATTACAGCAATGAGCAAATTAGCTATTTTGCTGCGAAGATCCATCGTTATTGCTTAGAAAATGAAGTGATTTTTGCGGCGGATTTTCGTAATCAATTGGGCATTGGTCGAAAACTTGCGATTCAAATTCTTGAGTTTTTTGATAAAAGCGGTTTTACTCGTCGTAAAGGCGATGGGCACTATTTGCGTGATAAAGGGATTTTCGTTGAATAAACTGAGTGTTTTAGTCCGTTATAGTAGTGCTTCATAGCAAACCTTCAATATTAACCTTGTGGTAAAACCGATGAAGAAAAAGTTATTTGCAGGCTTTTATCTGGCATTAATTTTTATTGGCTCACTTTTTTTAGTGTTTGAAAAAGGGAGTGTGATTTATCCTGCGCTGATTTCAATCAGTGTATATGCTGCCTTATTTGGTGTTTTAATGGTGCTTACAGCTCGCTGGTTATTTTCAGTGGTTATTACCAGTACCTTGTTTATTATCATTAAATTTTTAAACCAGTTAAAAGTTCATTACTACAAAGAACAACTTTTCTTCACCGATATTAACATCATGACCGATACCTCCAATATGGGCACCTTGGGCCATTATTGGTTAGCGGGTGTTGCCTTGGTCGCCTTGGTTATTTTGCTAGTGGTTAATGGTGTTATCAGTTGGCGCCTAGTGTCATCATCTAAATCATTAACTTCACGTATTGTTGGGCTGATCTTAGTTGTTGCGGGTTATTTTGGGGCGAGTTTTACAAGCGATCATTATTATGATCGGTGGTCTCAAACTTTACCTAAGGGCCGTGGGACAGTCACAAATATTATCATGTCTGCAAAAAACTCGAGTTATCAATCACCGCAATTTGCAGGTTCTGCGGATTATTTCATCGAGAAAGCGGCAACGGTAACGTTAGAAAATACAACGCCTTCAGAAAAGCCAGATATTGTTTTATTACTTCAAGAATCAACGGTTAACCCAAATATTTATGATTTACCTGCTGGGACAAAACTTCCTGAATTATTCATGTTCCAGCAAGATGAGGGTGTTGCTGCATCTAGCCAAATGCGGGTTCAGACTTTTGGCGGTGGTACTTGGCTATCAGAGTTCTCAGCGCTCACAGGTTTAAATAGTGATGATTTTGGTGCACAAAAAAGCGGTGTTTTTTATTTTATTGTCGATAACTTAAAAAATAGCCTATTCAAAGAAATGAAAGCCAATGGCTATTACACAGTTGTCTTAACACCGTTTAATAAAGGGGCTTACCATTCAGGTCATGCTTATGAAACCCTCGGTGTCGATAGAATTATCCAGCCACAAGAACTCGGTTATCCAGGTAAATTACAAGATAATCTATGGACAATCAGCACGGAAGATATGCTGAAATATGTCAAAGAAATTTTAGCAAAAGAAACGGACAAACCTGTTTTTATTTTCTCTTTAACAATGTATGAGCATGGGCCTTATAAAGAGAGCCACAGTGATGATTACGGGATAAAAGACAAAATTAAACAGGCAGATGCTGCCGGTGAATTTAGCCACTATATGGAGAAAATTATTGCCTCAGATGCATCAATCCGTGACTTTGCTAGCTTTATTGAAAAGCGAGACCGCCCACTAATGTTCTTGTATTTTGGTGATCACCAGCCGGGTATTAGTTTAAATCAATATAATTCCCCTCTGTCGTCACCAGCTTACCTGACTCAATTTACGTTACGTGATAATTTGAAATCAGGGACACATATTGAAATAGGCCCATTAACCGATATTTCCTTCTTAGGGGGTATCCTATTGGAGCGCGCAAATTTAAAGGTTTCGCCATTCTATGAGGCTAATATTAAGATGCGCCATCTTTGTGAGGGTAAATTGAATGATTGCGAAGACCAGAAGCTACTAGATAGCTATCGTAATTATATTTACCGCACTTTAAAATCCGCAGATAAAGTAGATAACAACTAAATATCAGTAAGTTGTGGCAGGTATCTAACCATACCTGCTACTGATTTTATCTTTATATCGTCTACCTTTCTTCCTATCTAACCTTAACGTTTCTTTAAAAGGAAAATTTTTTATTTATTATTCGGTTAGCGATAAAACCATTTTTGACTTTTTGTGTCTTATATTCAGGTCAGTTTATTTAAATGACCAAAACGCTCAATTAGAGCTTGGAAATGGTTTAATGCTAGAAGATGGTGAATATGAAATACTTGGTCACGGGAAGTGCAGGCTTTATTGGTTTTAGGCTATGTCAGCGTTTATTAGAAAGTGGGCATGAGGTCGTCGGTATTGATAACCTTAATGCTTACTATGATCAGGGCCTTAAACAATCCCGCTTACATTTATTAGAACAATTTCCGCTATTTCGTTTTCTTCACCTTGACCTAACCGATCGCGAAACCATCAGGGTATTGTGTACCCAAGAGCAATTCGATAGGGTTATTCACCTTGCGGCACAAGCGGGGGTTCGTTATTCGTTGGAAAACCCATTTGCTTATGCAGATAGCAATTTAACGGGTCACCTAGCTATTTTAGAAGGTTGCCGCCAAGCTAAAGTAAAACACCTTGTGTATGCTTCTTCTAGTTCCGTGTATGGCGTGACAGATAAGGCCCCATTTACTACCGATATGCCAACCGATCACCCAATCTCATTGTATGCAGCAACGAAGAAAGCCAATGAATTGATGGCGCACTCCTATTCACATCTATACCAGTTGCCTACAACAGGGCTGCGCTTCTTTACCGTTTATGGCCCTTGGGGCCGGCCAGATATGGCCTTATTTAAATTTACTAAAGCTATTTTGGCGGGGGAGCCCATTGATGTCTATAATAACGGCAATCTCAGCCGTGATTTCACTTTTGTTGATGATATTGTCGAAGGTGTGATCCGTATTTCGGATATAATTCCACAAGCAGACCCGCACAATAACGGTGCCTCACCGGCAGAAAGTAGTGCGCCATACCGTATTTATAATATTGGTAATGGGCAGCCCGTTAAATTGATTGAGTTTATTTCAGCGTTGGAAAAAGCGCTCGGTAAAGAGGCCATTAAAAACTTCTTACCTATGCAAGCAGGGGACGTCTACACAACTTGGGCAGACACTGAAGACCTATTTAATGTGACAGGTTATCGTCCACAAGTGTCTATTGAGCAGGGTGTTCAGGCCTTTGTTGATTGGTATCGTTCTTATTACCATCAATAAAATAATACATCCGTAGCAGAAATTGAGAGGCAAGTTTGAAAATAGCAATCGCAGGGACCGGCTACGTCGGCCTATCTAACGCCATGTTACTGTCACAAAATCACGAAGTGGTTGCAGTCGATATCATCCCT
>NZ_JBMWDT010000015.1:0-106685 GCF_049545585.1 Providencia sp. NPDC089933 | reverse complement strand
GTAAAAACTTAACTTTAAAATATCTTCATGTCTATTTAATTAACTCTTGTCTACCAGAGTTCGTGGATAATATTAATTCTACTCATATAGGTTGTCAAACCGGTGGGAAATCCATTTTTATGGTTTTTAAATAGTTTTCAAATTGTTATTTTCAATTTATATCAATAGGTTATGTTTTTTATATGTAGCTTAACTAATATTTCGAGTGGCATTTCAGTGTTATATGCCAAGAGTGCGTTCATTATTGAGTTTATTCAGACACAAATGCTAAAATTAATATTTGTACATAATTTGTCGCTAAAAATAACACATGAGATGCGTATGCAGGCTAAATGTTACGAATAACTACGAGGTGTGATAAAAATACCTTTTATTGATTTTCTATTAACACTTAAATTAATCTTGATCATTTTTAATACTCATCCATCCGCTTGTTATTAAATCAAGCATCATTTAATAACTTAAGAATACTCTGATGCATTTAAGATTCAACGTATAAATTCTTTATTCTGTCATTCAATCTAAAGATATTCATACTAGATAAGCACTCTGATAGCTTTGCCACCTATTTTATCGGTGATCCAAACAAGCCTACTCCTTAATAACCCACCTGCTTAACTGGCTTCTCAGGTTGATAAATTTTTTAGCGCTCTTCGAACTTTCGGCCAATACCCTCCGACGTACTAAATAAAGACAATTTTAGCTATTTAACTAAAAGAAGGGAGAGGTGAGATATGACATACTATATAGAAGGTGGAAGGTCAGTTGATAATGCTTAAACAAAAGAGCCGTAATTCACGGCTCTTTGATGATAAAATCAATTTTTAAATATAGAGTTAACCGAACAATTAAAACTTGAGGAGTTTTACTGCGTCATCAATGTCAATTTCATCTTCAGAGAAAGTTAACGTCGTACCATGTAACGTATGAATATCCAATTTTTTTAGTGAACGCATTTCACCCGGCTGAGTAGCAGATTTTGGCTTGATACTATTCATCAATGCACCGACAGATAACACAGTATTTTCTTTATCAATACGGGTATCCGCAGGGACTTCCTCGCTATAAACTCGATAAGACTTGATGGAGGTTATTTTAATGCGCTCACCCGCAATATATACATATTTGCTCTCAGGTATAACTTTTACCGAATAAGCAGATAACCCTTTTGTATTCGTGGTAGGTTCAAAAGTCACTAAAGCATCTTTCTTAATTAAGTCAGGATTGGCAACTTTAACCACATGAAAATAACGGTTATCGCCATTTTCATCTTTGATAAATCCAAAACCTTTATCTTCAAACCATGTTGTGATTGTTCCATTCATTGCCATTACCACCTAGTTAATCATTTATTGACTCAGTTTTTACAATGCGCAGTATAGAGCACAATACATGTGTAAACTACGGCTTTGCTTTTAGTCTGAGTGATAAATTTACGTGATGCAAGTGGCAAGCATTCGCCTGCCGACTAAAAATTGGTTATTATCAACCGCTATTTTTTGTTGGAAAGGCTAATGACTGAAATCATCGACACCTTTATTGCGCCGCCCTGTCACGATAAGATAGAAATTGTCTATCAGGATGAGTACCTTGTTCTTATTAATAAACCAAGTGGTTTGCTAAGCCTTTCAGGAAAAAACCCACAAAACTTAGATTCTGTGCACTACCGCTTAGCGCAAATATTTCCAAATTGCACCTTAGTGCACCGCCTCGATTTTGGCACCTCGGGGTTAATGGTTGTAGCGCGAAATAAACAGATAAACGCGGCACTTAATCAGCAATTTAGCCAAAGATCCGTGACGAAAAAATACCATGCACTCCTTTGTGGGCACTTAAATAATAACCATGGAGTAATAGACGCCGCAATCGCCAAAAAGCCTGAGCTTTTCCCTCGAATGTCCATTTGTGAACACCAAGGCAAGCCCGCGCGGTCGGCTTATCAAGTTATCGAACGCTTGACTCACACACTCGACAATGGAGCAACATTGCCATTAACTCGAGTACTATTAACCCCCGAAACGGGCCGAACCCATCAACTCCGTATTCACTGCCAACTATTAGGCCACCCTATTTTAGGGTGTGACTTATATGGTGGCTGCCTACTTGCCAATACAGAACATGCTCTGCGCTTAATGTTGCATGCGAGTGAACTGCATTTTATCCACCCAATTAGCAAGGAACGGGTCAAAGCATACAGCACGAGCCCCTTTTAAAAAGCAGTTAAATCATACTAATGTGGCAACTTAAAACATGGAAAAGTATTACCACATCAAATCATCGGGCA
The DNA here is from genome assembly GCF_049545585.1 of Providencia sp. NPDC089933. Taxonomy (NCBI): domain Bacteria; kingdom Pseudomonadati; phylum Pseudomonadota; class Gammaproteobacteria; order Enterobacterales; family Morganellaceae; genus Providencia; species Providencia sp. NPDC089933. Next base: position 104,401 of record NZ_JBMWDT010000015.1, on the reverse strand, counting down.
CCTTAAAGTCAGCATATGGGTCGTCTTCATCTTGCTGCTCTTGGCTTAATGCATTGTTTAATACAATGCAATCTGCCTCTCTTTGTATGATTTTATCGGCTACACTCGCAGGAATAATGGCATATTCACATACATCCGTGTTATCAATTAGTAAGCGTGCAATTGCGAGACGACCATTAATCAGCTGAGTCTGAGTGGTTTTATCTACAACGATTTGTTTTATTACATTATTATCTGTGAAATTAAAGTTAATATCGCCCTTTGCAATATTAATCCTATTCATTTCAATCAATTGTTTCACTTGCGCCTTATATTCTTTTGCTAACAACGCTTGTTTCTGTTGCTCATTTAGCTGTTTATCACGCTCTAGTTGTGCCTTTTTATTTTCCTCAACAGCCTCTCTGGCTTCGCGAGCTTGGACCCGTGACTTTTTTGTTGTTCTTTGGACTTTGGCCATTTTCTTGCTTGTCACCAATCCCGCTTTTAACATTTGCTCTTGTAAGGTAAGTTTTGCCATCTTTGCCTCTAAATCTATCAGATAATTATGTGATTATACCTGTAGCTGCTGAGACCTGATAGGTTTTGAGCTTCATTGATGGAGAAATTATGTGATGATATTTAAGAAAATATAATAACGATGACAATTCAAAATTTGGTGTATTTAACTTATTTTGTCTAATCCAAAATGTGTCTATAAAAAATTATTTTCTTATACACACAATTTACTCAGTAACCATAGGGAGTTCACGAGAAAAGTTAGAGGCTTTCATCAACATAAAAACCTCTCTACTTTAATTGCTACGGAGTGGACATAATAATGGTCGCTGCTGAACTAAACTGGCCTTCTATTAATTCATTTGGAGATAAATTAGGTTTTTTAACTAGCGTAAACATTAATGTATCTCTACCATGCCCATTTTCTATTTTTGAATCGAAGTGCCCATTCATAGGGGAAACTCTTTGCCCTTGATGATAAATCTCAACACCCAATCCAGGCATAATAGGACCTTGGCTACCAATATCTCCAGTTCTAACAAGTAAAGCATCAGATGAAAAAGTCGACGTTTCTCCGCTAATAATCATCTTTATTGGCGCTGTCAGATTATTATCTTCGCAACTATAAGTGATTTCTGCGTTACGTTGAAAACGGCTTGCACTCCCCACCGTTGAAATACCCGATGCATTTACTGTTTCAAAATCAACAATGATGATTTGGTTATCATTAATATCACATGTACCTGTTCCAACAACCACGTCGTTACCTGCATAAAAATTCCATTTAAAATAAGCGTGGTCAATATGCTGATTACTATTTACAAATGTCGCATATTTATGGAGATCTAATGTCATCAGCAAATCGCCTTTTCTAACCAATACTGATGGCGTTGGTTTAACATTTACCTGTAAATATAATTTAATTTGTAAAGGTTCACTTGCTGTAGTTAAACGAAATACTTGAATTTCTTTACCGCTAAATGGTGCTAAATAATAAGCACCGCGCACGACGACACCCGCTTTTAATTCAGGGTTATTCTTAAATACAGGGCCAAGGTCAGCACCAGTCACATTTAAATAATCGACATAAGCATTGGGGGCTTCATTACGGCAGGTCATAAAATCACTCACATCCGCGAATTCATTTATACGATTAGGTACAGCAAAAATATCATTATCGAGAGGAACATCATAAATGCTTTGCGTTCCCCCACCAACTTCTTGTCCCCCATTAGTTTTACACTGGAATGCAAAAATGGCCGGAGAAAATAATAAGGTTGCGAGAAGTAATATTAATATCTTCATTGTTACTAATACCTTAATCATAAATTAAACTAAAAACAGCGGTTGCAGTAAAATGGCCAAACGCAATACTTTTATTTTTTATTGCGTCAGGTTCCCCTTGTACATTTGCATTAAAACTTAAAATATTCGTACCATTCTCTAGATTGTATGCAGATGTCGTACTATTAATGGGAATTTTTTTACCACTATATTCTAAGATTTCAATTCCGATCCCCGAAGCCATGCTGCCAGAGTCTAATGCAAGAAGGCCAGGTAAATGAGTATTTTCGCTTCCTGTAAATTTAACGGTCACCGTTTTAAAAATACTATTATCACAATCATCTAAATGAATATTAAAATTTTCAAGTGGCGTTTTTTGGTTAATATAGAGGTACTTATTAACGATAGTACCAAAGTCCACAATGATATTTTCATCACCAGGCCTTACTGTACAAGCTTCAGCGACAAGCTGCCCTCGTATTTTAATTTCACCTATTTGGCCATTTTTGGCATGGCTCGGTAACGAAAAAAATAACAAACTAAATAGCATGGAGAGTATTATTTTTTTAAATTTATAAAAATTGAAATTTAAGTTATTCATATAAATACCTTCAATGCTATATCAGACAATCTATTAAGATTATTCATACGTTATTTGAAAAGAAATAACACTTCGATAAGCCCCTGCTTGTAATTTCTCTGCAATTCTTACGGGTGCTACATAATAAGTTAAAATATTTTGCCCCGTAGAAATAAGCTCAGGTTCACTATACTCACCAAAAGCAATTTCTTTCCCTTTAGGATTAGTTATCTGTAATCCAAGTCCATTCACACCTTCAACTTTCGCTATGTTCGGCCTAAAAGGAACAACTGGCGTGATAAACCTAATTTTCATGCCAGGCTGAGAAATACTCCATGTAACATTACCTGATTTATTGTTTCGCAAAACAGTTGGGGTTTCGATACAATCCAATAATTCGATGTTTATCGGTGTCTTGTGGCCTTGAGCCCCAATTGTTTTTAATGATGCCGTTTCAATGTTACCTAAATCAACAGATTGAAATGCAGAATCCATCGATAAATGGCAGGCGCTTTCCGTTAACGAGCCATAAACGAAAATTTTGCCATTTGCACCTTCAACATCCCAATTTCCTGTCGTGTTATAAAAGGCATTATTTGATGCCGCATATATAACAGATGAATGAAATATGAGAGATAATCCAAAGAGTAGGGAAAAGCTTTTTTGATTAATCATCATTTTCCTCTCTATTTATTTTCAGGAACAACCTGACATGTATTTGCTTGGCATTTAAATTGAAGTTTTGGTCGGCCACCATAATCATTTATATAGGTCAATACTGGGTTTGATCCCACAGTAGAACTTGGAACCCCTAATTTTTCTTCACTAAATGGTGCAACCATAACTGCCTTAAAATTCTGATTTACTGGTGAATCTTTACGTTCAGCTGCACCAATAATCGTGATATAAAAGGGAGTTGGATTTTTAATGATATATTGGTCACCTTGCTTAATAAGCTGTGTTTTTTCTTGCCAAGGGTTATTCAGCATTTCTGTTTCACTTAGCATGATACTTTTAGGGCGATAAAATAATTTAATTTTGCTTTGTAACGCCAATTGCAAAACATTCGGCTTATCACTTTTTGGTGGGATCTCCCTTAAATTAAAGTAATAAACACTTTCTCTGTCCTGAGGTAACTGACTAATTTCAGGGAGCGCTTCAATACGGACTTGGCTTGATTTTTCGGGTTCAACTCTTTGCACCGGAGGTAATACTGCAAACGGTGAAGTAATTTTTACCCCTTGAATATTTTCAACCCACCCTTGAGCCAAATAAGGCAGTTGATTATTTTTATTAGTAATAGTAATTGAAACGCTTTTTTGATCGCCATTAAAAATAACTCGGGTTCTATCTAAAGCAATTGCCGAGAATGCGCTTCCGCTAACTAAACAACTTAGTAAAATAGTACTGATATATAAATTAGTTAATTTTTTCATAGCAATCACTCATCTACAGATTATTATCTGCTTCATTACGTTTATTTGATAATGGTTTACAAGGAATAAATAATCCTTGATGAATTGTTTCTAAATTTTCTGGAAAATTAATTTCACATTGTGCTTCGCCACCCCAATGAATAATCATGACTTCATTTGGGTTGATACCACTAACATAGGCATATCCATTATCGGTGACTATTCCCGTTTCTTTTCCTTTCAAATTCGTAATCTGAGCACCAAATGGTGGTGCAGAACCGTCAGACATACGCATTGAAAGCATCATCTTTTCACCAGACAGTACATTAAATTTGCGATAGCCAATCGCACCTTCTGTTAATGTCGCTTGAACAATAGAATCCGTTACTTCGGCATTATTCGGTAATGCGTTTAAATCAACTTTAACTTTACTGCGGTAGTAACTATTTAAGTCAGGAACAACCACTTTACCAAATGCATTTGATGCAATAGGGATACCTCGGTCTGATACAGGGATCTTAGCCACACCATCGGTGTCAATCAGTAAACGAGTTCCGCCAATATTTGAGACTCGGTGAGCATCCGCACCATTTAAAGTCATGGTAAACCCGCCTTGTGCCCCTACCCCAAATGACGTGTAATTATTGTGAATATAGCTGGCATTTGCAGTTAACTTAGTATTATCACCATAATGGGTAATATAGGTGCTTGCGGTTCCACCTTTGTTGGTCGAACCTGCACTGACTTGATAATTGGTTCTATCGGACAATTTGTCATAATAGGTTGCTCGATTAACGGTATCATCACGTGTTGCTTGCAATGAATAACCAATATTTGCACCATTTCCCCAAGGCATTGACGCTGAGATATACAGGCCATCATCATTTGTTTCATTATATTTATTGCGATAAGCCGATAACGAAATATTAATGTTCTTCAGGCTTCCCCAATCTAAGGTTTTTGTCACCATTAAATTGTAGCGATTACTTTCTGGCTTATCCCAATAAGTCTGGTGCGAGTAGTTTAAATAAGCTGTAATTCTCGATTCCCTAAAGTTTTTATTTAAAGAAATCACATACATTTCTTTATTACTACCTTGACGCTCACCTGAATCTTTAGCCGTTAAAAAATCGGTTACAGTCATAAAGCTGCGTTCTGAGAATCGGTAACCCGCGAATTGAACTTGGCTATCATAGTCATCAAAACGTTTTGAATAGTTTATTCGATAAGAATTACCCGTGAGTTTTTTATCATTAGGAATATTTGCAATTGAATGCGTAATATCGAAAGATAAGGCACCAAATGCCAGTAAGTCTCGGCCTACACCCACGTTGAATGCATTATAGTCTTGGCTATTTAATGAGCCTGCAAGCAATGACCAACCATTAGTGACGCCCCACGACATTTCACCACTCGCAAATGTATCTCCATTGACATGATGATCCATATCCGTTGGACGACCCATCGCTAATTTATATCGAATACTACCTGGTCGAGTTAAATAAGGGATATTGGCTGTTTCAACCTGATATTCTTGAACCGAACCATCCTGCTCTTCGATTCGAACATCCAGTTTTCCCGTCGTCGCATCACTTAAATTTTGGATACGGAAAGGACCCGCAGCGACTTGTTCTTGATAAATAATCCGCCCTTGTTGGCTAACAATCACCGTCGCATTTGTCGTCGCAACACCCGTTATTTCAGGTGCATAGCCACGTAAATTAGGCGGCAACATTAAGATATCAGAGCGTAAGCCAATACCTGTAAATCGAAAACTGTCGAATAAATCCGTGTTAAAATAGTCCTCACCTAAGGTCAATTTCGCTTTAATACTGGTTAACGCTTTATAGGCGTATAGTCGGCTCCATTGAAAATCATGCTCATTTTTACTGTTCGAGCCATTTTCTCGTTGAGCACGTCCCTGCCAATCTCCCCTGAAACGCCATGCACCAAGGTTCACACCTGCGACACCATTTGCTGTCACATTATAGTTGCTATTGTTATCATGAGGCTTATTCGCTCTTGCGTTTATATTGTAGTCTAAAATAGCCCCTGAAACCCCTTCATCCCACAGAGAGGGCGGGTCCCAATTAGCTGTTCTATATTCAAGGTAGGCTTGAGGTATACTCAGATACAATGTTGAGTCAGATAAATCCCCTCGAGCTTGAAAGCCGGGTAAGCTGGATAAATCAAGACACTCATTATTATGCCACCACGTAATTTGCTTCAACGAACTGGCTGTTAACCCTAGCTGTTGGACTTGTTCTGGTGTGATACAAACGAGGCTATCTTCAGGGTCATTCTCTGGCGCATAGAATGAAAACCGTTGCTCAGGTAAAGTTTCTTTATTGACTTGTACTTTGAGGGGATAGGTGCCAGGCATAATATAGCCTGCACGTGAAAATTGCTTAATATCAATGTTTTTTTTGTCTTCTAAATCAAATAACGCCGTATTAAATTGTATAGTATCAGCAGCATATAACTGAGCGGATAATGTTCCAAATGTAATCATTATCGTTGTCGTTATTATATTTATTTTGTGTTGTTTAAAAAACATAAAAAACATCCCTAAAACACCAATATAATTTCTTAGAATTAATAATAATCGACCTTGAACCTTAATAAGGTTTGGTAATTACCCGCTTTAACAGGATGATAATTGGTGACTAATTGCATTTGATATTTCAGGATCATTGTCCCTGGCGTAATTCCTAATACAGGTAATGGCTTTCCTGGTGTAATGGAATATCCAGATATATCATGCAATGCCAATTGCACTCCTTTTGCTTCACCCGAGAGTGTGAAAAAATCACCTTCAGATGGGCCATCAAAAGTGACTTCGAGTGAATTCCATTCGTTATTATCTTTCGAATATTTTTCCCAACGACAATCAATGAGCTTAATATTGAATTCTTTTATGGGGCCTTTCCCAACTTCACGAATATAGCTTGTTGGAAGCACCCCCATATTAATGGTCTGATCCCTAGACCCAATATCTATTGCGCAGGCAGTATCGACTATTTCGCCATTCATCGTGACTTTTCCCCATCCATGAGATGATGCTGCCATTTGTGGCGAAAGAAATAATGTTAGAAGAAATAGAGAAGATGCTTTTCTTCGCAAATAGATAAATCCTTTCACTTTAACCTCTGACTTAGTTTGGTGATTAATAGAGGAACACAAAGGTATTCCTCTTAAACTAATCAATTAGTTATAAGTTAAGGTAAAGTTAGTTACGCCTTCAAATTTACCTAATGGAATTTTATCAACCGCAACATTCGCACCTTGTACATAAGCGCTATAACGCAATGTATTATCACCCGCTTGTAATTGGTGTTCTTGAGCTGTTGCAACTCCCATATCTAATGCTGCACCATTAGTATCCGTTAATTGAATACCTACGTTGCCAGCAATAGTTGGGTCTGTTGCATCTAAACCTGTTACACCCAATAATTTAGAGTTGAAAGCAGCGCTAGAACCAGAGAATGTGATACTCACTTTATCGTTGTACACTTTGTCATCTGCATCTTTCGGGAATACACAGTCTTCCAATTCAATATTGAATTGTTTAGCGCTAGAAGTACCACCATTCGCTAAAATAGAGTTAGCGATTTGGCCTAACCATACTGTTTGGTCAATAGAATCTGAACTAATTGAGCAAGGTGCATCGATAATTTCACCTTTAAAGGTGACTTTACCATGTCCTTGGTCAGCCAGTGCTGGAGATGCAATAGCGGCAGAAACTAGTGCGGCTAAAAATACTTTTTTCATTTGAACCTCATTTATATATAACAACGTGATGATTACCCGACATGATGTAGGGCATAGTTAGAATTTATTATTTTTAAAATAACTATTTGCTGTATAAAGAATTTAAAATAACTTCTGTTTGTCGATTAAAAATATAATGGTAGTTATCCTTTCCATCGGACAAACACTCACTATTATGAATAAATGAATTAGCACTAGGATGTTTTTCATTTATTTTCAATGATACACTTTCAAAAAATGCACTCGGGCTGATTTCTAGATAGAATAAAATTGAAAATAGCATTCCACAGTTAATGCTACATATTCCTCTTTCATAACGAGATATTTGTTGTTGTGATATCTTTAATTTTTTAGCTAACTCACTACCACTAAGCCCTTTCTCCTTTCTAAGATAGGATAATTCCATGCCAATTTGTTCGGTTAGTATTTTCTGAAAGCTATCTATACTGGTCTTTAATTTATTACTTTTCATATCTCACCAATAAAGCCTTGTGTAATGTGGCAAAACAATCAGAGCTGCTCATAAAACAAACAATTCATTTTTTACATGAAAAAAACGCAACAAAATAAATCAAAATGTTGCGTTAAATAAGTTTTAGACAAATTGTTTTTTATATAAGAATCGTCAGAATTAAAATCTTTAATATATCTACTAAACTGGTAGAGTTAGATTATTTGACTGGTTGGTTTTATTGCATATAAAAATCATGAATGATAACTTTTTGTTGTTAATGACAATTTTTTACATTAATTAATAATTACCTCTAAAATGCATTACAGTAACAGAATTTTATGCTATTTGATTTTGGTTAGCCTGATAATTATACTTATTAGGTAATTTAAACATTTTGATTTATTATGTTGCGTTGTAGCTTGATTTTTATAGGCATTTTATTCATTCAGTTGATTATCATCGATAATTGATTGATTTTTTTATTACATACTGCGTCAATGCATCAAAAACCATAAACTATAGATTTTTAATCTTACAAAAACAAAGAATATAAATTTATCATCTAAAAAACCTCGCTTATAACACGCCATTTAACAGAGAAACTTTATTAGACAATCCAAAATAGACTATCACTGTAAAAGAAATGATTAAAATATGATAACAATTAGTTAACAACGCAAGCGGGTTACTGATACCCTTAATTGGAGTAATTAAATTATGATAATTCAAAAAAAAAGAATAGATGAAATTATTAACTAATTTTATTTTTAGAGGTTGGAAAATAAGTCATTTGAACATGTTATTTATGGCTTTAAAAATAATTTTTGCCCTTAATATGCATAAGAATACCTCAGCTTTATCATATCAATTGCCTAAATAACTGAGGTATTCTTGGTGTTTAGTTCATATTATTATGTTTAATGTTAGCTTTATGTTGACACAAGTCATTAAATTGCTTATTTATTCGACCAAATACCGCTAAATCTTTTTTCATTACTAGCAGTATAAATGACAGTATGAGCGATATTTCGATGCCCTAAATAGTCTTGGATTAATCGTGTATCCCTACCTAAATCAGCTAATGCATAACCACATGCGTGCCTTAGCATATGAGGATGAAGCTTTACAGGAAGCCCTGCTATTTTTCCATACTGTTCAAATAAACGATAAATTTGATAACGAGAAATTTGGCTTCCTTTCTGTGAAATGAATAAACAATCTGATCCTGCTGTTTTCCAAGAGTTTCGTTCAACTAGCCATTTTTCAATCACAGTAAACTCTTCGGGAATTATAGGCTGTACGGTAGACAACCCTCCTTTTAGTCTCCTAATAAATATCACTTTCTGCACCAAATCAATATCAGACATTGTGATATGAGTGAGCTCACTCACTCTTAGCCCATGCAAAAAGCTCATTAATAACAAACAATAGTCGCGATTAGGATAGCGACCTTGCTTTGTAGCCTCCAATAAAGAATTAACTTCTGTACGTGTAATAAATTTACGTTTAGTCATTATGATCTCATCTATACCTCGTTATATTTCGCTATATACCAACGATAAATTAACTAAAAATAATAATTTTTTAGAAAATTAAATATAATATGTCAGAAAGGGCAGTGATGATACCGCAATGCAAGCACTTAATCATGATGTCACTAAGACATAAAAGAATAAAATACGATGGATAGTTGAGTGATAAGTTGATTTATAAGGTAGTTATGTTGTTTTCATCACATGGATGATGAACGATAAAGGTAACTTCAAAGGGGCATTAGCCAGCATCTCTTTTCCCTCTCTTTCCCGCAATAGTGTATACTTGCCCACAATAAAATTTATCCACGGTTAATAAATAATGAAAGAAATCGAAAAAACACAAATTAAGCTTCTTAGCGACCGTTTAGACCTTATTCGTCACCAAATGACCAGTATGCAATTGACGAATGAAGCAGAAAAATACGCCGAGCTAGAGAAAGAAAAAGCGACGCTGGAAATTGAAATCGCTCGTCTAAAAGAGGTACGTAACAAAAAATTAAGTAAAGAAGCGCAAAAATTGGTTGATATGCCATTCAAACGCCCTATTACGAAGAAAGAACAAGCTGATCTTGGTAAGCTGAAAAAAACCGTGCGAGGGCTGGTCATTGTCCATCCCATGACGGCATTAGGTCGTGAAATGGGGCTGGATGGTATGACTGGTTTTTCTAAGACTGACTTCTAGTGAGAGAAGCCCCTCTTTAACATACTTTGCCAATTTATGATTTACTGCCTAAGCGCTCTAACTCTGAACGTAATACAGCAGTAGATAAACTCCATTTTCATGCTAAAGATATCAATTGAAGTCAATGACTCAGTCGTTAAAATCACCCTAAATAAGCTTAAGTATTATCATTGGGCGAATATACATGTCATGTAACTTCATTGATAATCGAGTAAACAATGTAAACTCTAATAGTTAACCGCTATAGCAAAATTCATCATAGCTAGTAGTAACGGCAATTATCATACTCTACGAAAAATGAAAAGAAGAGGATTTAAATAGAGAAACTATTAAACCCGAATAAAACTCATATGAAATCTAAGCTTTATGTTATAGAGGACTACATTAATTCTAAAAACATCTATAACTCTTTCATTCTATTTAATACTCTAAAATGTAGAATGTATATACTATTATGTTAGTTAAAAAGACAAACGATACTAAGAATAATCTCACCCTAATATAAAATCAAAATAACCCTAACGTTATAGTTTTTACTGTAATTAATTTAAAATGTAACAATATTATTATGAAACAAAATATAATAAATACGTACTTATATGTAACAAAATGTTTTTTATTTAATACGTAAGTTGTAATGTAAATAAATAAATTATAGTTCTGCTCGAAATTAACAACATAATATCGAATCAAAAAAAAACCATAAAATCATATTGTTATGTTCTTTAAATAGTAGTTAAAGTCACATTTTGATCCGAATAACCGATCAATAGCAGCATTTTGATAGGGTTAGCCTATCAAAATTAACTAATCGATCGATATAAACATCTTTAAATAAATAAAAATAAAAGCTAGATTAAATGAAAATTAAATCAGTAAGAAATTATAACTTCACTAGTTTAATTAAATAAATTATTGAGGAATTTATTATGATTAGCACCCAAAAAAATTTCATTGTAAAAAATATAAACCTAGAAATTGGTGATTTTATAAGAAAAACCAGACTTAAAAATGGATTAACTGGTGCACAATTAGGTAAATTAGTAGGAGTAAGTCAACAGCAAATATCACGATATGAACGAGGTTCAAATGGCCTATCATTACCAGATTTGATATTTATTTTATCAATTATGAATGCATCATTTTCAGATTTTGTTTCATACTCATCCTATTTGAAATGAGAGAAATAAAATTTTAGTAATGAGTAAACACTACATTATCAAATAATAATACATTATTCATATTCCTGTATAATAAAGAAATTTATATAGCAAAAACTCTTTCTTATACAGATATACTTATCTGTGTTAGTCAATGAAATTAATATAATTCCATTCTCAAAAACATAAATATTAACATCTTAACAATGATATTAGGAAATAGTATGAAACATAACAAATATATGTCTGTATTAGTAGCAGCAATGTTAACAACGTCATTTGCTTCAATTGCAGATACTAATACTGGTACTGTTACTTTCAAAGGTGAAGTTCGCGATACGCCTTGTAACTTAGATGCAGGACAAGGTGGTACTGCTACAATTGTTGATTTTGGCCAACTATCATTAAGTCAATTAAATGATGGAGATTCAAAGTATAAAAACTTCGATTTAAATCTGAAAGGCTGTAAATTAACATCAATTGATAACAGCGATCCACAAAATCCAACTACAGTAACTAAAACAGCAACTATTACTTTTGATGGTGTAAGTAAAATTGCAGGTCAAAATCTTTTAGCAACTACAGGCAGTGCTGCAAACGTTGCTGTAGGTATTAAAGATATTACTTTTGGTACTCCTGCTAACTTAAATTTGCGCGATGGTGACAATACATTAACTTACTCTGCTTTTGTTAAAAAAGCAGGTGCTGCTGCTGTAACAGCGGGCGATTTCACAACTATTTCTACTTTCGAAATCGCATACCAGTAAGTTATATACACTCCTTCACTATTATGTGGAGGAGTATATTACCTGAAAAAGAATATTATTATGAAAAACTTGTTAATTATTGCCACTTTTTTTGCTCATTTTTTTAGCATTCCAGCATTTGCAGCAATGAATTGGGGACAAGCAACAGTTAAAGGTGAAATATTAGCCTCGGGTTGTTCAATGCAACTAACAAGTAAAGATCAAATTATTCAATTTGGTGATTACCCTTTAAGTAGAATTAAAGATAAAAAGATAATCAAACCATTTAAAATAATATTAAAAAACTGTCAGCTATCAAATTCTTATTTTGAGGATGAGAAATCACCTATAAGAATAAAATTTTCAGGTTCAGTAACAAGCAACTTTAATGGATTTAAATTTAATGATGCCGATGGTTTGGCTATTTATATATTAAACGGAAATAACATTGTCAAGCCTAATGAATATTATCCCATTTATGATTTAAAAAGAGTTGCAGGCAAAACGAAATCAGTCAATGAACAACAATTAAACTTTTTATCTGAAATTGTTGTTGATGATGGGCTTAGGCCACAAGTAGGAGAATTTTCAAGTATCATTACATTTGATATTGATTACTATTAATTTAATGAGTATTTACGATGTTATCAATAAAAGAAAAAATGACCATTTTAATGGTGTCGATGCTTTTTTTTAACAAAGTATCCTATTCTGTAGAGTTCAATACAGATATACTTGATAGCACAGATAAAGCGAATATTGACGTATCAAGGTTTCAAAATCCAAATTTTATTCTTCCTGGAACTTATTTTTTTAATATAATTATTAATAGTACTCAATTAACTCAATCGGCCTCTCCTATTAAAATTATAGCTAATGATAATGATGATTCTGTGAGTGATATATGTATTGATAAAGACTATATTAATAGTTTAGGCCTTAAAGAAAAATATGTGAAAGAACTGACCTATTGGAATAACGGGGAATGTATTAATTTCTTGGCTTTGAAGGGTGTTAGTGTTACTCCTAATTTACCTGAGGGAACGGTAATCATAAATATACCTCAATTATATTTAGAGTATATGGATGTAAACTGGTTACCCAAAACCCTTTGGGATGAAGGGATCAGCGGGTTATTATTAGATTACAATGCCAACTATCAATATAGCGATAATGACAGTTTAAAAAATCAAATTGCATCGATCAGTGGATATCTTGGTGCTAATATGGGTGCTTGGCGTTTACGAAGTGAATATTATGGTAATTATCAAAGACAAGAGTCAAATAGCCAAACATCAACAATTCGTAATTTTTTATTTAATGCAATTTATTTATATAGAAATATTAAAGCATTAGATGCTAAATTAGTCGTGGGTGAAAGTACAACACCATCACAGATACTAGAACCTTTTAGATTTACAGGATTATCTTTATTTACAAACGATTCAATGTTACCTCCTAGACTAAGAGGATATGCTCCTGAAATTACAGGAATAGCTAAAACTAATTCTCGCGTTGTTATTACTCAATTAGGAAGGGTAATATATGATGGCAATGTACCTGCTGGTCCATTTAAAATTCAATCATTGAATAGTGGTACTCGTGGTGAATTACACGTAAAAATTATTGAGCAAGATGGATCTGAACAACAGTTTATTGTTAATAGTTCCAATGTGCCTTATTTAACTCGTCCTGGAACTACTCGATATAATGTAACTGCAGGGCAACCAATTAAACGAGACCATTCAGTATATAGAGGCGTTTTTTTCTTCAGAGGAGAAGTCTCACATGGTTTAAATAATAATTGGTCATTAAATGCAGCCTCAGATATAAGCCAAGGTTATCAACAAGTTTCATTAGGCTTTGGCCGATTTATGAATCAGTTTGGTGCTTTATCTGTAAATATAGCTCGCTCTTTTTCGCAGTTAGATCATGATAGTCCATCAGGTAACTCATATAGTATTAATTACTCTAAAACTTTTGATGATTACGATATGGATCTAACTTTTGCGGGGTATCGTTTTACTGATAGAAAATTTTATACTATGTCTCAATATTTAGATTTAAGAAATAATAAATTTATTGATAATGAAAAAGAACGCTATCAAATAAGTCTTTCAAAGCGTCTAGGTGAATTTAATATAAATTTAAATTATCAATTACAACAGTATTGGGATCGAGGTCAAACTCATCAATACGGCCTAAATATAGGTAAAAGCGTTAATATTCCTTATTTAAATTTACAAGGAGGAAGTATAACGCTATCAGCAAATAGAAGTTATTACCAAAATAAATATGATGACCAAATTAGCTTGATGCTTTCAGTTCCATTTGGCAAGCAGTTCTACACTTTTGACACAATGAAATATAATGACACCTATAATTCGCGTGTTTCTGTATCTACCTTAACTGAGGATAATGATTACTATAACTTAAGCGCATCAACAAGTTATGGTAAGGATGCTAAAAAACAAAGTACGCTAGCTGGTATGTATGATTTATCAACTCGTTATGCGTCTTTAAATAGTAATATTTCAATCTCAGATAAAGGTGATTCTAGCTTAGGTATGGGGTTAAATGGTGGTGTAACATTAACACAGCATGGTATTGCTTTACATAGCTCATCATATTCATCTGCAGCTAGGTTAATGATAGATACAAATAATATCGCTGATGTTCCTTTAAATAATGGTTCAACAGTAACAAATGGAATAGGGATCGGAGTTATTCCGAATATGACTAGCTATTACAAAAATAGCTATAATGTTGATATGAGTAAATTACCAGATAATATTGAGTCATCAAATACGATATATGATATTGCATTAACAGAAGGTGCAATTGGATACAGAAAAATAAGTGCAGATAAGGGATTCAAATTATTTGCAACTATTAAAATGGCAGATAATTCAGGTTCTCCTCCATTTGGTGCTCAAGTACTAAATGAAAAAGGTAGAGAAGTCGGGATAATTAGCGATAACGGATTAGTATGGTTAACAGCTGTTCAATCTGAAGAAAGGCTAAATATCAATTGGTCTAATAAAAATCAGTGTAATACAACATTACCCAATTTAGATAATGCAAACCAAATTATTTTAATTTGCAAAAAGTAGAGAATTTTATGAAAAATAAATTTTTATTACTTCCGCTATTATTGGTAGCACAAAATAGCATAGCGGCAGTATCTCTTGATAGAACCAGAGCAATAGTAGAAGGTGATTCTACCCCTGTAATTATTAATATCGAAAACCAGAGTGACACCTTGCCGTATTTAGCTCAAGCTTGGATTGACGATAAAGATGGAAATAAAATTACAACAGGACCATTAATTGCGACACCGTTAGTTCAGCGCTTAGAACCGAATATAAAAAGCATGATTAGAATTTCAACTACGGATGTATCTAAATTACCTAAAGATAGAGAGTCTATTTATTATTTTAATTTAAGAGAGATACCACCGAAAAGCGATAAGCCAAACGTAATGCAAGTTGCATTACAATCAAGAATTAAATTATTTTATCGCCCAGAGCCTATTTTAGATAAAGCAAAAACTGATTGGGCCTTAGATCTAGAGCTGAATACAGTAAATGATGGGTATATTATTAAAAATACCTCTCCATTTTATTTAACGGTCATTGGGTTAGCGGGTGACAAAAACAAATCTGAAAATGGCGCATTTGATTCATTTATGATTGACCCTTTTGGAAGTCATCAAGTTAAAAGTACACATTTCCAGAAACCGTACTTAACCTACATAAATGATTACGGTGGTAGACCAACTGTTTCCTTTAACTGCAAATCATCAGTATGCAAAGCTGATAGTCAACAATAGCCAGTTATAAAATGAGGGTACAATGAAATATTTTTCTGTAGTATTTTTCTCACTTTTTATTTCATTAAGCAGTGTAGCTAGTCAATATGATGAAAATCGTTCTTTTCCATCACATGATGTAACATCGGCTATTAAAATGGATAGTTTAAGTGGAAAACTGCATTTTAAAGTAGGATTAATGTACTCTCCGTGTGTTATTTTGGATGATGAATATAATAACGATATTTTTTTTATTGAACTAGAACAATGTTTAGTAAATAATCAAAATATTAAAATACCTTTACAAGCCAAGGCTAAATTGATCGAAAAAAACAACATAACAACTACAGTATATGATATTTATCATCCACTTTATTCTGGTAAAAACATACTTTATATACAAAATAAAAATACTAAAGGCAGCTCAGCTATCATGGAGTTAAATTATGATTAAATTCATATTTTCCATATTAATTATTACTATGACTCCTATTGCTTTTTCGAGTGATTTGCTTATTAATTTCAATGGAAATCTAATTGATAAAAAATGTGAAATTAAACAGTCAGAGATAACCATTCAATTCATTCCTTATTCACTAGGTTATATTGAGGTTAATGGCAATATTTCAGATAAAAAACCATTAAAAATTGAATTTGAAAACTGTACGCCTACTATGATGGATAAAATAATAAAAATTTCATTATCTTCTACAAATATATATAAACAAAATGGAATTGATTATTTAACAACACAAGGAGGAACAGGTCTAATCGTTGGTCTTGAGAGCCTTGATGGCGAACTAATTTCGTTTAATCAACCACTTGAGGTTAGAGTGAGTTCAGAAAATAAAGCAGAGTTAGTACTGAATACATATCTAAAAAAAGGTGACTTTGCTAGACCAGGAACCGTACATGGAACTGCAAGCATTATGGTTAATTATAACTAATAATAGGAAGTTATATAATGAAAATAAGAAAGTCGCTCTTATTATTATTACTTTTTTCTAGAGTAGTAACTGCTGCTGATTTTAATAATGGCCGTGCTGATGTAAAAATTAATATTACAGCAACTATAGTTGCTCCTGTTTGTACTATTTTAGGTGAAAATAATGAATCACCATTATTTATAAATTTTGATAATGTTGACTTCTCTGAAGTTGAAAATGGAACAGCCTATAAGGATATTCAGTTAAAATATAACTGTACAGGAAGTTCAGTTCCAGCTAATAAAGTTATGAACTTGTATCTATATCCAACTAAATATGGTGTCTATACACAAGTTGGTAACAACGTATTACGAACATCAAAGAATGGACTGGGAATCTCTTTAACCAAGAGTAATGCTAATCTTGATTTAAATAAATGGATTCCTTTTGGTAGTAATGAGCTACAAGGCTCATTTATCCTTCGAGCTTCGTTAATTACCCCCAATAAATTACTATTAACGGAAGGTAGCTTCGATAGTACTGTTGCTATCCTAATGAGTTATTTATAATTTGGATTATATTTTATGATGAAAACCGTTTTTTATTTGTTACCTGCTTCACTACTGGCTATTTCTAGTATTAGCAATGCTGGTGATCCAGATGACTGGACAGTCATGGGGTATAGTGGTACTCAATTTACAGCTGATACAACTTGGACGGGCGCTAACTTTAATGGTGTCAATTTAACGTTAAGAGCTAAGCTAAGTAGTATGGGAGGAAAAATGACTGAGTATGCATGGGGATCTCGTGCATGTCCTCCATACGGGAATTCACCTAATTCAACTAATATGCAATATGTGATTGCACCAAATACAGTGGATTATGTAGATCCTATTACCAATGAAAAATTTACTTTTAGAATTTTATTACCCCAATCATTAGGTACAATCAATGGATATCCAAATACACAATATGCACAGATAGGGCAAAGCTCAGGTAATGTTGGCCGTGCAACCTGTTCGCGAACCCCTTATACGCCACAATCATTTAGTGGAGAAACTCCTATTACATTAATCAGTAATACTAATCTCCCAATTAGAAATACACCGCATATTATTAAAGTAAACACGACTTTATTTGGTGTCAGAAACCCAAATATACCAGCTAAATGGTTAAGTTCTGTTGCGCTTATCCAACCTAAAAACTCAGCTGTACTTACTTTTAATGTAACCGTTATTAATACTTGTCGTGTAGATAAGACTCAACTAGATTTTAATTTTGGTTCTTTACCACAATCAATAGCTGATGGAGTAAATCTAACTAAAAGTGTAACCGTTAGCTGTACTTATCCTGGAAATATTAAAGTAACTTACCAGCCCTCAAAACCTATTGATAGTGCAAATCCAACTCGTACAAGTTTAGATTTAGGAAATGTGTCATCTGGTTGGTACGGTGAGTTGGCAGTTGATGGTAAAAAGCAATTAATCACGACACTTCAAAGTATTACTAATAAAACACTAGATATAGGAATTACATTAGGAAAAAGTAGATCCAATGTATCTTTTGGCAACATCAGTGGTGGTGGGGTCTTAATTTTTGAGTATATTTAATATTAACTTATTTAACATACTTTAATTTTTAAATAATTAAAAATATGCAGAAGTATATAATACAAGTGTTTTTAGATAAAAATCGAACCTGTAGATAATTTTATATCAGCATAGTTCACTTTTATGGTAAATTCATGCCTGTTAAATACCAAAAAAAAATTACCCGATGATTTTTTAATCGGGTAACGAACAACACTATTTAATAATTCTATCGTTTTCGTAGTATAAATTTCTTTACGTATATCGATAAGTTAATAAAACAGGGTTCTTAAATTAGGGCGGTGTTAGTTATAAGCCCCTCTATTTTGTGTG
Source organism: Providencia sp. NPDC089933 (assembly GCF_049545585.1). NCBI lineage: Bacteria > Pseudomonadati > Pseudomonadota > Gammaproteobacteria > Enterobacterales > Morganellaceae > Providencia > Providencia sp. NPDC089933. The sequence goes on along the minus strand of NZ_JBMWDT010000015.1, from coordinate 85,620 downwards.
TTTATATTTAATATTATTTATCAAATATATCTAAATCTGCATTGAATTTAAAGGATTTAATTGCCTTCAATGGAGGTATATTGAACTTGAATGGCTATTACAGGAGTCGTATTTAATAGGTAATGACGTTGATATTAAATGGGTTTACTTAGTTGGATAAATAGCATTGCCCTCATTAATGCCCCCAAGACAAAAATCATACCTAAATTCATAATCTGATTAAGAGGTTAATGAGTGGGTTGTGGGTATTGTTATTATACAAAAACAATATTTTTAACTAACTCACATCTAGTAATCATAACCCATCATAATACACAGTAGATTATACGTTTCAAAAAATCATATAATCTACCTGCATACTCACTATTTTTCTCTTAATAGTATTTCGGTTATTTCATTCGCTCTTTAAACGAAGCCTATTAAGGTTATCGCCTCGCTCAGACGAGGCGCTTGCTTATGAAAACATACATGGCCAGTTGGTTATAATAACTCTCTATACTTTTCTCAAGATTTTCATGGCGCGATAGGAATATTATCCTAAAAAAATTGCCAATACCAATCCATGATAGTACCTAACAACTACTTATAAATAGGAAAGTAAGCACTAGGAAGTTCAACAAAATAGAACTTTTTGGTATTTAATCTTATTTTTTATTGTATTGTGACTCTTAAAATCCCTGCTCCTTGAAATGAGCCTGTTTTGGTTTTATCGTCAGGGTGAAATGTTGAATTAATAAGGTAGTCTTTTTTCCCTGTGACTTTCTCCTCACTGATTGTTTTTCCATCGCTAAATTGTAACTCACAATCTCCTTCACCACATTTAGTGAAGTTAGCACTTTTCCCTGTGGGTTTATTTGTCCCAATTAATTCCATTTTTACTGGCGTTGATGCACTGCAAGAGATACTGTAATTTGTTACGTTACTTTTATAGCTAGACTCATCCCCTAATGTAATATCATGAGTTAATTGCAGTTGGTTACTGTTGAAATCACACTTAGATTTTACATCAATAATTAATGTAAATGAATCACGTCGGCCAAGGCCTCCTACGATTAAATTGGGCACATCTGCTGAGGGGCCTTTCTCTTCAGGAGTTGTAAATTTATTTTCTTCAAACGCATAGTAATAGGCCACGGGAACCCTATAGATCCCTGGAGCGAGGTTACCTTGCGATAAGGTTGCTGTTATTCTTGCACTACGCCAATGAAAGTCTACAGGTATCATTGAGCCAAGAGTCCAACAGCCCCCGACATCGGTCTTAACTGTAATTTGGTTTATCTTGGAAATATATCCTGAAATTTGTGACTGTGCTGGATAGGTCCAACTGTTATAAGGGTCGATATTCAATGAAATAGGGACATTATTTACGTACACTCTATTTTGCATAATAAGCCAAGCGGTTTTTTCTTGGGTTGCACTTAATTTATCATTAGTTCCTTTACATCTTGTATAGACACTTCTTGCATTATAAAGGCCATTCAGCCCACCAGACATTATTGATGATGCAGAGGTAGTCATATCATTATAATTAATCAACATATCGTTTGTTTTTACTGGACTTGTCATTGTCCAAATAAAATGGCGATAATCCCCAGCAATACTGGTGACAGGGAAAAATAATATGTTTAATAAAATTAAGATAAAAAAATGAGGTTTAAGTATCATGTCAATTCCAAGTCATTATTAATTGTAGGTGATGACTATTTTTGCAGTAGATTCAAATTTACCCGGTGCTAAATTACTAGTATTTAATGCATAGGGAACTGCAGTTATAGAAAAGATCCCATTTTTTTGACCTTTTCCACTTAATCCATTAATAATTTCATTTCCTAGGCTGTTTATATTGTTTCCAATAATAAGCGGGTAAGTATTATTAACTGAATTTCCTTGATATAAAGCAATCCCTAACCCTGTATTTCCTTTAGTATTTAATACATTATTAGGCGCATTCGCTAATTTATCACCGACAACATTGATATAAGGCTTTCCTTGGTAATATTGGCAATCAATAGATATTTCTTTAGTGATTGAGTTATCATGGTTATTAACTTTATCTATTTGTACGGTTTTAAAGTTAAAAATAATTTTTTCATTCTTATTAATAATACAAGGTGGTACTTTGACAGTACCTGATATTTTTATTGGAACATCAACAGCAAGGGAAGAGAAGGTGCAGAAATAAAGTATACCAACCCAGAATTTAAAATATTTTTTAATGATATCCATTATTCATACTCCACAGTAAAGGTTACTGAGGCTAAAAAATCACCTGTCTTTGCATCTCCGGATTTAGGCTTACGAACAAAAACACCAAAATTAAGTTCTTGTGTATTTCCTACTTCAGGCACGATACCAAAGTTAATTTGTTGATTCCAAACAATTAAAGAATCATCTTTATCTGTTATCCCCAATAAAACACCGCTATCACCCTGCGTATTTAAAAAAGAATCACCATCAATATTGGTTAATTTATTACTTTTCCATGTTAACTTGATTATTTTTTTTAAATCTGTTTCGCTGCATTTTTCAATAAAAATTGAAAAAGGTTCTGTTGCGCTCGGTATTCCTTCATTAATTGTCTTTAAGCGTAGGTTATAAATTTTTATTTTTTGATTTAAAGATTCGGTTGTAACTTGACAAGCTGTATTGACAAGCTCACCGCGAAACTCCATATCAAGTCCTTCCTCGCTATAAGCTAATGCAGGGAAAGTGAATAACAAGAGATAAAATACCCAATTCAATCGGCTTTTTCTATTCATAGCTCACCTCAAATCTTAAGGTATTGTGGTAATCAATTTGCTGTGGTAAGGCTATTTTATTATCACCGTTTGTTAAATAAGTGAGATAGCTTGGGTAAAATAACGATTTTTCGGTATCGTAAAATTGTAAGGTGACAGGGGTATGTACAGCTGAATTGATTAAATTAAGATCATCAAATGCACTACCAGCACCACAATTTGTCAGCGTGACCTCTTTTGCACCGCGTATACTTAGGTTACAAGCTGTATTCATCAATTGCGCGTATACTTGAATCTGGCCGTAACTGATTGAGTTAGTTGGCAAGCTAGCAGCGACATGTTTTATGCTAGAAAGAAAACACAGTACTATCATGATAATAAACAGTCCTAGAGGTGTTTTTCGCGGGCTGCTCATGTTTGTTTTCCTTATTAATATGCTAGCTTTCACTCAATGTTACTCCTCTCCAGAAACAGTACAGATTGAACCTTGGCATTGAAATACGAGCGTAGGTTTACCACCATAATCATTAATATAAGTTAGATAAGGCGTTGATAATGATGGTGATATAATGTCGTGGTCAGATTTTGGTGGCACCATGACAACATTAAACGCATTTTTTTCTGCTTGATTTTTGCTATTGCCAAAGCCAATCACAGTTAAGTTGAATGGGGTGGTATTATTGAGACGATAGCCATTAGCGATTTTTGTTAAAGTGACTTTATGTGCCCACTTAGTTTCTGATTCCGATAAAATGCTTTTTGGGCGATAAAATAATTTCACTCGGGATTGCAATGCGATTTGCAATATATTTCCGTCATTCGATTTAGGTGGCACTTCGCGTAAGTTAAAATAAAAAACAGATTCTCTATCTTGCGGTAATTTGCTCAGCTCAGGCGTGGTGCTTAAACGGACCAAACTGTTACTCGTCGGCTCAATGCGCTGTAATGGCGGTGTCGCTAAAATTGCGCCTTTAGTCAATTTATTCCCTTCAATATCTTCAATCCAGCTTTGTGCAAGATAAGCTTCTTCTGGATTATCATTTGTAATGGTGACATTAATTGATTTATCGGATGCAGGAAAAATAATTCGTGTCCTATCCAATGTCACAGCGCTGTGTGCGCTAACGGATAAAAATACTGTCGTAAGCAGAAAAAAGGAAAATACCCACGAACGTAAAAACAAACTCAACATAATAAACCTCATAAATAAATTAAATGTGTGCAGCTAATCCGAATGGTTTTAAATAGATTCGAATAGTTATTTCTTTATTGATACACAGGGCAGTAACAACATATTGGTTGATGTATCTAAACTTTCAGGAAGTGACAATTGGCACTGTGCTTGCCCTCCCCAATAAACAAGTAAATTTTCCTTAGGCGATATTCCCACTAACCAAGTCACACCATCTTCCCCGACAATGCCTAATTCAAGGTTATTGTGGTTGCGAACACTGGCACCAAATGGCGGCGTTTTATCATTGCCCAATGATAAAATAGCGAAGAGTTTTTCTCCTTTCATTACGGATAAACTCCGGTAGCCAATCGCACCTTTTGTGAGAGTGATGTCCGTTGATGCCCCCAACGTTTCTAAATTATCGGGCAATTTACTGGTATTAATTGATGCGTTAGCTTTACGGTAACTGCTAACATTAGGGATAACAGCTAAACCGAATCGATTCGTTTTTATCGTGCCATTATCGAGTGGCACATCACCAACACCGGGAGTTTCAATCATTAATCGAGTATCTCCACTTGAACCTCGGTGCAGTGCAGCACCATGTGAAGTCGCGGTTATCCCACTATTAATAGACAGACCAACACTGCGATATTGTTGAGGGACATAGCTTGCATTTGCTGAAATATTAGCTTGGGAGAGATCTCGGGAGTAATAACCACTGATGCTCGATTCGCTATCATATAATTGCCCATGGTTATAACCCACAGTGACATTGTAGCTATCACGATCGTTATAGCCGCTATAACTAGCGCTATGGTTATGTTGGTTATACTCTCCCGTCTTAGTATAAGATTCAGACAATGACACACTGTGACCGTTATAAAGTGGAATACTTAAATAAAGGTTCACTGCATCATCTTTATAGCCACTGTCTCGCTCAGTGCGAATTGCAGATAACGATATCGTCGCATCTTGCTGGGAAAGTGCAGGAAGACTGATATTGGTACTTGCATATAAGCCATATTGCATTTGTGATTTGTCATGCCAATACGTGCTATATTGATAATTCAGTGAAAAATTAAAATTATCGAAATATTTATTCAAATAGATTTGATAATTTTCTTTTGGTGCACGAGAGACATAACCTGAACTGACTTCATCCATAAATTGGCTGAGTGTTCGGTAGTTTTTATCTGCGAAGCGATAACCCGCAAAGGTAATATCTGTGCGTAATGCATCAAAAGATTTTGAGTAATTTAACCTATATGAGCGGCCTTGCAGGGTTTCTTGAGTAAAGCGTGCAACTGACTGTGTCACATCGAATGACAGTGCCCCAAACGCGAATAGGTCTCGCCCAATACCAATAGCAGCGGTTTGGTAATCAGTATTAAGTTGGGAGCCACCATAAAGTGACCATTCATTTGATAAACCATATGATAATTCCCCACCTGCAACAGGGTTTCCTGTTAGCTGATGACCGCTAAGTCGCGTTTTACCTGCAACAAATTTATAAATGAGTCGCCCTGGACGGGTTAAATAAGGTAGTGAGGCCGTATTTAAACTGAATTTCTTTTCTTCACCGTTTTCTTCACGGACGGTGATATCCAAAACCCCACGAACTCCACTATCCAGTGTTTGGATACGGAATGGCCCAGGTGGTACGGTTGTTTCTAACAGAACACGTTCTTTGCTGCGAACAATAACTGTTGCATTGGTATTTGCAACCCCAATAATTTCTGGGGCGTATCCCACCAGTTTCGGGGGTAGCATACGGTCATCACTTTCTAATGAAAGTCCGGTGTATTGCCAAGACTCAAAGACGTTAGAATAAAAATAGTTTTCACCTAACGTCAAAATAGCCGATAAAGACTTAATAGAAGTAAATGCATACAAGCGACTAAAATCAAATTGCTTTGTTTCTTGTGATGATTGGCGATTTCCTTGCTGCTTCTGGTAAGTGCCATTATAATCACCGCGAAAACGCCAAGCGCCTAAATTTATGCCAGCGGTTCCACTCGTCGAAGCATAAGTGCGTTTGCTTCCTGTATTTTCTTTTGTGACAGAAATGTTTGCACTGTAGTCGATTAAGGCACCATTAACACCCTCTTCCCATAATGCAGGTGGCACCCAGTCAGGATCACGATATTCCATCCAAAACTGAGGGATTGTCATTTTTAAGGATAATGTTGCGAGTTCAATTTTTAGTTGGACTCCTGTTAGGGCTGATAAATTCAAGCACTGGTCATTATTCGAAAGATGGACTTTTTCTTTTGCTGTCTCTTTTAGCCCAATGAGATCAAGCAAATCAGCAGGTAGACACGTTGTTTGTAGCAAGGTTTGCTCGGGGGTGCTTTGTTCAAAAACCGTAATATCCCGAGGTGCGCCTAAACGCTGCCCATTAACAAAAATAGTTAGGACATAATTATCTGGGGGGACATACCCCGCGACAGCAAATTGGCTCATATCGACGTTTTGGAGATCTTCAGCATCTAATACATCCGTATTAAACTCTGAGGCATAAGCAGTCAACGTGCTAAAGTTTAATGCCACTAAGATGGCCAGCCCAACTTTACAATATGTGAACTTCATGCTTATACCACTCCGAGAACAACAAGAAATACTAGCCAATGCAATAGGATTGACTGTTTTTATCTTTGTTTTATTGATAATCGATGAAAAAACGAATTAACCCTTGATAACGGCCTGCTTGGAGAGGCTTTCCCGTTAGCTCAAGTTGTAAAAAATAGCGAAGCACAAGTGATTGTCCTGCCTTACCTTGTCTTAATACGCTGCCGAATAGTGAATAGCTTTCCCCAGGGATTAAGGCTTGCATTGTGCTGTCAAGAACAGAAACGCCTAGTCCTTCAGAGGGGCCTTGTAAGACAAAAGCATTCATCTGGTTTGCACGATGGCCATCAAAACGTATTACCCATGTTTTGCTATCAAGAGAGGAAAACAGGCTACCGCAATTACTTAATTCAATCTCAAAAAGCTGGTTGCGTTCTTCTCGGGATACCTTTGTTGATAATAAATTCAATGCTAATGATGAAAAATTTACCGTTTGAAAACGATCTTTCATCATAATCGAACAAGGTGTCGCTATAACGCTGCCAATCATCTGAGTCGTTCCTTCATGTCGTACCCCTATGTCCTTTTCTGCAAATACGGTGAAGCATCCACAAAAATAGATGAGTAGAACAGGCACAAATTTTCGAATATCAAATAGATAAGTAAGCACTTTGTTTTCCTTTATATGCATTAAGTAGCCGCCAAAAATTGGCGGCTATTCAAAGTGCTTACTGATAAGTAATACGGAAGTTTGAAACAGCGGTAAATTTACCTTCTGCAACATCTTTAGTTTTATCAATTGCTTTAGCTAATGCTTTGAAAGATAAAGTCACATCGCCATCAGTGTTACCGGTAGGTAATACATCTTTTGCAACACCAAATTTGAAGCCATCAATCACGATACCTAAGTTATTTGCGTTACCTGTTGATGTAGAAAGCATTTCACCGCCATTCACATAGTTTTGGCCAGTAAATACTAAGTCCATGGTTTTAACACCAGCAGCATTACCGCTTTCGCTATCAACTTCGCCGAAATTAGCGAAATCACAACCAGTTAATTTAATATCAAAGTTTGCTTCTGCCGCTTTACCGCTTTGTAAGGCTTTGCGAGATAATTGACCGAAATCAACAGTTTGTTTTAATGATGATTGTTGGATGTTACATGGTGTATTCACAACTGAACCAACAAAATCAATTGTTCCTGTGTTATCAGCCATTGAGCTAAATGGAATAACAGATGCGGCAAATACAGTAGCAACAGCTAATTGAGATAATTTCATTATTATTTCCTTAATATGTAAATAGATTTAATATATTGAACGCTTACTAATATCAAATGACAAAGTCACTCATAAAATGGGAAAGGTTTCCCTTGCCTAGACTTAAAGAAAAGGCGACTAATAAATAGAAGGCTAACCTTCTAATTTAAATTTTTTAATTAAAATTGTTTCTAATGGTAACTTATTTTTAATTTTTCTTATTTAATCAGAACGATCAGCCATTACCTTGAAAAGTAATTCCGACCAATTTCTATCTAATGCAATTAAAAAATTTCAACATCTCTACACTAATTATTGTAATACCAAGTTCATAGAGAGAAACCTGCTGCTAACTTAAATGAACTAGATAACCAACTTGATTGAAGAATAATGATTTTTTACGGGTATACCTTAAAAACGAACCAATATCTTTTCGTAAATAGCCTTTAATTTTCATTGTAATAGGCTCCAATTCATTAAGCTTTAACACATGGTGTTGTATGATTTTTATTCATCAAAAAAATAGCTAACATCAACATTAAAATAAATTGAAATAATCATTATTTTTGATGTTGATATATCACTTTGACCGTTCTCATACCGAGATAATTGTTGTTGCGATATGCCAATAACCTTAGCTAAATTAGAGCCACTTAAGTTATATTTCAATCTAAGTTTTTTTATTTTTTTTCCAATGTTTTTTGATACGACATTAACTATGTTATCTCTATCACTTAGAATAGAAAGTGAATTGAAAATTTCATTTCTCATTAAAGCACCATTGACGTTGACGTATTAAATGAAATAAGACACCAATCGTTTAACTCAATATAGGATACAAAAAATCTGAGTTAAACCAAAACAAAAAAATAAATTAATTATTTAAAAAAATTAGCTACAAAGTTAATAGGTATTTTTTTACTAATTAAGGTTGTTAAAAATAAAAAGGTATAAAAAAACAATTATCAAACAACAATATACAAATAACCGTGTTAAATTTTTGTTAATAAAACCCTCAAGCTTTACTTACGCTAAATATTGTAAGGAATTGTAACTCCAATAAAAATAAGTCGCTATATGGCTAGTTATTTAGTGATTATTTAAATGTAGCCACCACTTTTTCTAGTTTTGGGTCGAGTATTCAATGTATTAATTTGGTTAAATGTAATGTTCTCTTTCAATGAAAGTACCAATGATTTTGTCAATCATTTCAACAGTTCTTGAATACCTCTATGTTTTTCTGTTCAGCCTTTTTATCTTGTTTCTTAAGTTCAAATTTTGATGTTTTATTCCCTGTGTAAATCGTTTACCAATCGAGTGAGTTTCCCTTGGTAATAACTGGTATGCTAGGTAATTATCGGTACACCAAAACTGAATATCAAACTTAGAAAGCCACCTTAATAATTTTTGCTGGCTCTTACGGCTCCTTGAGCCCAAGACATGCGCCACTATATGTTTTAACTGAAGTGACCAGACATACCATAACCATCGTTGTCGCTACTACAATAGCCATAAGAGTTTTATTTAATTTCACTGGGTAAATCCTCAACTAAGTCGTAATTTAAAGAAAAAATTAAAAAGAAGCCCTGTGATTAAATATTAATCACAATAGAATTAAATTTTAGATACGGAATATAGCTAAATTTACCTAGATAAAACCACTATATATTTATGAATACGGTAATTAAATCTTTTTGTCTTTTGAACTCTGGCTCACACAAATGCTATAATTACTCTCATATGCTGTAAAGCAGGAGAAATCTATCGAATATACCAAGTTTAATAGTCAGTTATTTCTTGTCATATTTATTCATACTACAATTATTTTTACATGATAAAAATCAATGAGTTACAAGTAATGTGTTATTAATTCATACTTAACAACATTTCTTTCACATACATCAACCATTACTTTTTTGCAATTACTTACACTTGTTACGCGTGTTAATAATTTCATCTAACTAAACCGCCCCCTTAAATCTCCAGACAGTTGGTGTCATTTGACTTATTGATAATCTTAATACTCGTTTTTAGGTTAGTTCTTGAAAAATGAGATGAACTCATCCCAACTATTTGAGAGCGGTGAAGGGTTCGGCTGATGAGGTGAAGATCTTCGCACACTTCTGACATCATTGTGCCCAGTACGAAATGAATAAAGCTCCCTAATGACTAGAGGGCCCACAACATGAAATCCCCCCGTTGTCGCCGATATCGCAAAACATCTTATACAGGTTCACTTCATTGAAGAACATATAGGTGAAGTTATCGATAAATAAAGCACGGTACCCTGTTGGAATACTTTAGCAATCATAAGCCTAGCCTTATCGGTACTGATGGGCTAACCAGCTTCCCTGATGCTATTAACTGTATCTATCCTCAAACGAAAGTTGAGTTGTGCGTCATTAACAAAATCCGCAACTCAATAACCTGATTCACGCTTTCCTTACTGATCGGCTTTCTATGGTCGTTACGGCCTATAAACACAAGTTCATAATGCCCTGACAGTGGCTTGAGTAAATTAAACAACTCGATCACCTGTTTTGATAATGGCACAACATGCGGTCGCTTTATTTTCATTACTTCAGCTGGTATCTCCCAAACCCCTTTTTCTAAATCAATATCCTGCCAACGAGCAAAGCGGAGTTCTTGCGTTCTAACAGCCGTTAGCAAAATAATTTCAGTCGCTGTTTTGGTGATGATACTGCCAGTGTAACCAGCTAAATCTTTTAGGAAATATGGCAGTTCTTGATTTGTTAAGAATGGGAAGTGTTGCTTTTTAGGTGGAGTTAGAGCAGAAGCCAGATCAGGAGCTGGGTTATATTGCGCTCGACCAGTAATAATGACATAGCGAAAGACCGCAGCGCTGGCGGACTTTACGCATCTTCTCTAAGGCTCCGTGTTTTTCCATCTTACGTAAGGTTTCAAGTAGCTCTAGGGGTTTAATCTCTGCTATCGGATGCTTACCAATATAAGGAAAGATATCCTTTTCAAAGGTATCAATAATTTCATCACGATAACGTAGTGACCAACGATCTGCTTTAGAGGTGTGCCATTCACGAGCAACTGCTTCAAAGGTACTTTCAGAGGCTAAATGTTTTTATTTACTTGAACTTTATTTTGAACCAGCAATTTTTTCGTGCATCAGCTAATGAAACTAGTGTGCCCCTCCTCCATCGGTCATTTTATAGGGGGCTACCATTGGCCTTGAGGCCGCTACCTGGCAGGCGTAAAGCTTCATTGTGGGGGCATCCAAAAATAGGGGAAAATTATGCCCCCAATTTTGCCCCCAAACAGGGGTAGAAACCAGTAAACAAGGGGAGAATCAGACAGACTTCGAGATGATTAATCTTATTGATTTAAAAGGGAAATATAGACTTTGGGAGAAATTTAGAAACTGCGTTTGGCGGAAGATCACAGGAGTCGAACCTGCCCGGGACTGCTGGCAGCCCCAACTGGATTTGAAATCCAGCCGCCTCACCGGAGACGACGATCTTCCTCTATAACCTATAGATTGGAGCATGATTATAGACTGAATCCATTATTTTCTAAAGCATTGAAACCGCAACTATCACCTTTATTGATAAAAGCTAATAAAAACCCCACTTATTGATAAGCGCTGATAAGAAAAAACGTTATCTTGATATTGAGGTTTACATTTCTGCCCCCATATACTTTCTTATATTCATAATGGTGCGCTAATTTTATGCCCCATACACCAATCGTATTTGGGTATAAATTCACCATTTAACTTTTATTGTCAACACAGTAAGCCTTGGCCTACGAGCACAAGCCTGCAATCACAGGATGTTTTATGACAAATGCATTATTAACCGATTCTGCCCTACCTCGCTTTTCTACTATAGAGCCTGCACATGTTTTTCCTGCTGTCGAGCACGTACTCACCGAGTACCGTCAAACAGTTGAAAACCTCCTTGATGCCACAGACCAATATACTTGGGATAACCTGTGCCAACCGTTAGAAGAAGCCAGCGATAAACTCTCCAGAGTTTGGTCGCCAGTGAGCCACCTGCATTCGGTAAAAAATAGCCCTGAATTGCGTGAAGCCTATGAACAATGTTTACCGCTGCTGTCTGAATTCAGTACGTGGATGGGTCAGCACGAACCTTTATATCAAGCCTATAAATCATTAAAAGAAGGCGCTGAATTTAACTCACTCAGCCAATCACAGCGGAAATCTATCGAGAATACTTTACGTGATTTCGAGCTATCTGGAATTGGCTTACCCCCTGAAAAACAGCAACGTTATGGTGAAATTGTTGCGCGTTTGTCAGAGATTGCCTCTAAATTTAGCAATAATGTGCTTGATGCCACCATGGGGTGGACGAAACTCATTAAAGATGAAAAAGAATTAGCGGGTATGCCAGAAAGCGCCATCGCGGCAGCTAAAGCCATGGCAGAAGCCAAAGGTGAAGAAGGTTATCTATTAACCCTCGATATGCCAAGCTACCTACCTGTCATGACTTACGCCGACAACGCAGAATTGCGCCGTGAAATGAGCCATGCATATAGCACTCGTGCTTCAGACCAAGGGCCAAATGCCGGTAAATGGGATAACAGCGAACTCATTGATGAGTTAATGGCATTACGCCATGAACTTGCACAATTATTAGGTTTTAAAAACTACGCTGATAAATCTCTGGCAACAAAAATGGCAGAATCACCAGAGCAAGTATTAGGCTTCTTAAATGACTTAGCACAACGCGCCCACCAGCAAGGTAAAGATGAACTTGCTGAATTAACCGCCTTTGCAAAACAGCATTATGGTGTCGATACCCTAGAGTCTTGGGACTTAGCGTATTATAGCGAAAAGCAGAAACAGCATAAATTCTCATTAAGTGATGAGCAACTACGCCCTTATTTCCCGGAGCAACGTGTCCTTAATGGCTTATTTGAAGTCGTTCACCGTATTTATGGGTTAACGGCAAAAGAACGCAATGATGTAGAAACATGGCATAAAGATGTGCGTTTCTTTGAGTTATACGATGATACCAATACTTTACGCGGTAGCTTCTACCTAGACCTCTATGCACGTGAACACAAACGTGGTGGAGCTTGGATGGACGACTGCATGGGCCGTATGGTGCATAAAGATGGTTCATTACAAAACCCAGTTGCTTATCTAACCTGTAACTTCAACAAACCATTAGGTGATAAGCCAGCACTCTTTACCCATGATGAGGTGATCACACTATTCCACGAGTTTGGTCATGGCTTACATCATATGTTAACGAAGATTGATGTTGCTGATGTAGCAGGGATCAATGGGGTACCATGGGATGCGGTAGAACTACCAAGTCAGTTTATGGAAAACTGGTGCTGGGAACCTGAAGCACTCGAGTTTATTTCAGGGCATTATGAAACAGGCGAACCATTACCTGCAGAAATGCTAAGTAGCATGCTGGCTGCGAAAAACTACCAATCTGCAATGTTTGTGCTACGCCAATTAGAGTTTGGTTTATTTGATTTCACCTTGCATGCTGAATATGACCCAGCTAAAGGGGCTCAAGTTATGCCAACCTTATACGCCATTAAAGATAAAGTCGCGGTAGTGCCTTCACCTAAATGGGCACGCTTCCCGCATGCCTTCAGCCATATCTTCGCAGGGGGTTATGCTGCGGGTTATTACAGCTATTTATGGGCAGATGTTTTAGCCGCAGATGCATATTCGCGTTTCAGTGAAGAAGGTATTTTTAATCGCCAAACTGGTCAGTCATTCCTTGACAATATTTTAAGCCGCGGCGGCTCTGAAGAACCAATGGCGCTATTTGAGCGCTTCCGTGGCCGTAAACCAGAACTAGACGCGATGTTAAAGAGCTATGGTATTCATGGCTAATAGCACTGCGATCCAATTGATCTGTGAAGAGGGTGCCGATCGCGGCGCCCTTTCCCAACTTTCTGAAAAATGGCAGCTTTCTCATACCCCTAACGCGGTGATGGCTCTGGTACTAACCCCTGAAAACTTACAACTACGTAAACTGGATGAACCCAAACTCGGGGGGATTTTTGTGGATTTTGTGTCAGGAGCCATGGCTCATCGACGAAAGTTTGGTGGTGGTCGTGGTGAAGCTGTCGCCAAAGCTGTTGGAATTAAAAAAGATTATCTTCCTGACGTGATAGATGCGACGGCTGGCCTTGGCCGTGATGCCTTTGTTTTAGCCTCTCTAGGCTGCCGTGTCCGTATGTTAGAACGCCACCCTGTTGTGGCTGCATTATTAGATGATGGCCTACAGCGGGGCTATCAAGACGCTGAAATTGGAGAGTGGTTAAAAGAGCGTATGTCTTTGATCCATGCTTCTAGCATTACCGCTTTAAAAGAAGTGACTCACGCACCCGATGTTATTTACCTTGATCCAATGTATCCACATCGGCAAAAAAGCGCTTTAGTTAAGAAAGAAATGCGAGTGTTTCAGTCATTAGTAGGGGCTGATGATGATGCGGATTCCTTACTCGCACCAGCTATCGCCTTAGCAAAACGAAGAGTGGTTGTTAAACGCCCTGATTACGCAGAGCCCCTAGCGGGACAAAAAGCGCCTTCAGCAATTACGACAAAAAGCCATCGATTTGATATATATCCGTGCATTAAAAATAGTGATTAAAACGTAACGGCGAAGGGCGTATGTACAGGTGAAATTATCAATATAATACAGCCGCCCTTTCGCGTACGTTTACAGGTAAGAGAATTACAACACACCCTGCCCAAGCATTGCATCTGCGACTTTCACGAAGCCTGCGATGTTAGCGCCTTGAACATAGTTTGTTTGTTTCTCCTCACCCCCAAATTCAACACAGTGTTGGTGAATATCCAGCATGATGTGATGTAAGCGAGCATCTACTTTTTCAGCTTTCCAACTGAGACGAGCCGCATTTTGCGCCATTTCTAAACCTGACGTTGCCACCCCACCCGCATTCGCGGCTTTACCTGGCGCAAACAAAACACCCGCTTCTAGGAACAACTCCGTTGCCGGAATGGTTGTTGGCATATTCGCCCCTTCTGCGACTGCTTTGACCCCATTTTTAATCAACACTTTTGCAGCATCAATATCTAGCTCATTTTGTGTTGCACAAGGTAACGCAATATCCACCGGCACATTCCACGGTTGCTGACCCGCTAAGTAAGTTAAACCAAACTCTTTGGCATACTCTTCAATGCGACCATAGTTATTTTTGATTTCTTCTAAACGAGCCAGTTTTTCTGTTGTAAAACCATCTTCATCCACCACAGTACCGCCTGAATCAGAAGCTGTGACAACTTTAGCACCCAGTTCCATGCATTTATCAATCGTATACTGTGCTACGTTACCTGAACCAGAAACAGCAACTCGCATACCATCAAAACCTAAGCCATGGCGTTTTAACATCGCATTAGTAAAGTAAACTAAACCATAGCCAGTCGCTTCTGGGCGGATCAAACTCCCACCGAAAGACAGACCTTTACCCGTAAATACACAAGAGGTGTCGTTAGACAGTTTTTTCATCATACCGGTCATGAAACCGACTTCACGTCCACCCACACCAATGTCCCCAGCAGGTACGTCAGTGTTTGAGCCAATATGGCGATATAATTCAGTCATCAAGGCTTGGCAAAAACGCATCACTTCACCATGGCTTTTCCCTTTAGGATCGAAGTCAGACCCCCCTTTGCCTCCGCCCATCGGTAATGTTGTTAACGCATTCTTCAGTGTTTGCTCAAAGCCTAAGAACTTCAGAATTGATAAGTTAACGGATGGGTGAAAGCGCATTCCACCTTTGAATGGCCCAATGGCTGAACTGAATTGAACACGCCAAGCACGGTTCACTTGCACTTTGCCGTGGTCATCAACCCAACATACGCGGAACTGAATAACGCGCTCAGGTTCAACGAAGCGTTCAAGTAATGCTTGGTCACGATACTTTGCATTTTGTTCTAAAAAAGGCCAAAGAGAAGTGAATACTTCCCGCACAGCTTGTAAAAACTCAGGCTGTGAAGGATCTCTTTTTTGGACAGACTCCAAGAACGAAGATAGTGATTGTGTCATCTATGTCTTCCTTTTTAACATGTAGTTGTTGTGATGTGCCTCACTCTTTCTTGTCATTATTTTTAGGAAATGTGAGGTTGATTTGTGTTTGCCTATTGAATATATCATTAGTTTGTATTCTAAATTCAAGGTTTTTTTTCACTGTAATGCAAAATAAATCGCTTGACCTGCCAATAACCACCTCGAAGTACATATTTTGTAACAAAAAAAACGCCTGCATAAGCAAGCGTTTTTAGTGAATAATTTTTCTAATTTAGCGATGTGACTTATTCTTCATCGTCATTTAATGGCACAATCAACATATCCACATGAACTGTATTGATTAGCTGACGAGCAGATGACATTAACTTGCTCCAGAAATCTTGGTGATGACCACAGACGACTAAATCCATATTATATTTTTTAATCGCATCAACCAGTACTTGGCCTAAATCACCACTACCGCTAAGAGTTTCTTGGATTTCATAATCTGCACCTGCAGACAAGTCCTTCAGAGCGTTACGAGTTTCATCCGTAATACGCTGTTGCATGTCACCAAGGTTGACATCAATAAGACCAGTGTAGAGGTCCGAATAGTTCACATCAACATGGATCATGGATACTTTGGCCCCGTAAGGTTTTGCCATAGAGACAGCCTTATCCAGTAATACTTTACTTTCAGGTGATAAATCTACCGCCACAAGAATATGTTTGTAAGCCATAAGTAAACTCCTTCCAAATGCTGATTATCCAGTGGTTATGCCTTCACCACATCTTTATGAATACTATACCTGCAAATTGTGATTATTAAGTGTTGCTTTGATCACATCTAAGCAGATTAACCTTTAAATCATCAGTTCATATAACATTTTATAAAACAATAACATCATTCATTCAATATTAATATATTTGCCTAAACAATTTGAGCTAAGGATACACTAAAATTGCGTAAAACATTCTCCCATGCTCTTTTATATTTTAGACGAACATACATAGAAACTACTGACAATTTTCTCAATATAAACAAATAGTCATCATAATTTTGTGCCCGCTGCACTTTTTTTAAGCAAGAATATATCCTACAATAAAAAAACTTAGTTTAAGTGCAACGTTTTGCTGTATTTCCTTTGTGACAATTGCAGTGAGCTAGGCGCAGTTGAACTTTGCTGGTCACTTCTCATTAATACAAGGCATGAAAATCAATAGCATTACGGTAAAGCGATAGCTTTGCTGCTGAGAGAACCAATCAAAAGGTCAATAGCCCCTAGGTTCTAAGGAGGGGATTATGTTCAGTATGATTGCATTGTTTTGGGCATTATGTATTTTATGTATCTTGAATATGATGCGGTATTTTTCTTCAATTCGTGTTTTATTGTCCATTTTAAGGGATTCAGACCCTCTGCTCTACCAATCCGTTGATGGTAATGGGTTTTTTACCACCCATGGTCAACTGAACAAACAGCTGCGATTGGTTAGGTACATCAATAATAAACAATATATTGACCACTACGACCCAGAAGTCATTTTACGCTGTGAGCGAATTCGTAAGCAATTTATGATGATAAGTAGACTTAGCATTCTTGTTGCTGTAAGCCTAATCTACTTATTAGTGACAGGTTAATAATATTCACCCACCTAACGATAAAAAAAGAGTGATGGCCGTAAGGCCATCACTCTTTCGTATATTTATATTACTATGTTCATGTAACGTTTAAAGGCCCCATACAAACGATATGAAGCCAAGTTAAGCGCTGTTAGATAAACAGCAATGATAGCCAGTACAAACCGCCAGATAACACAATTGAGACAGGCAGAGTCAGTAGCCACGCTAAAGCAATGCTCTTGATGGTTTTAGTTTGCACACCACCACCGTCGACAACCATGGTACCAGCGACTGCTGAAGATAAAACTTGCGTCGTTGAAACAGGCATCCCAGTGTAACTTGCAACACCGATGGAAACCGCCGCCGTGACTTGCGCGGAAACACCTTGCGCATAAGTCATGCCTTTCTTACCAATTTTCTCACCAATGGTAACAGCAACGCGCTGCCAGCCAAACATGGTACCTAACGATAACGCTAAGGCAACAGCAATGATGATCCAAAGTGGCGCATACTCAACGGTATACAGCAAGTCATTACTCAATTTTTTCAGTAAACTCGCATCTTTCGAACTCGTTTCTGGTAACTTAGCAACAGCATTTGCGGTATCAGAGATACACATCAATAAACGACGTGCATGATTACGTTGATCAGGCGTTAGCTCTTCATAGCTTTGAATGCCATCCAGCATGGTTTGCGCTTGATTTAAAATCGCACCAGTACGGGAACTATCACAGTGGAATTCACCACCGGGCTCATCGCTGCTTTCAGCCACCACAGGGGCATTTTCTATCGCATGGTTTAACGCTGGTTTATGTGTTTCATAGTATTGTTGCAGGTGGACAACCGCATCATGCGTTTTAGCGATATCATAGCCGTTTGAATTCATATTCATCACGAAGCCCGCTGGCGCAACACCAATTAGCACCAGCATGATAAGACCGATGCCTTTTTGGCCATCGTTCGCACCATGGGAGAAACTGACACCAACCGCAGATAAAATCAATGCAGTACGCGTCCAAAATGGTGGCTTACGCTTCCCATCTTTTTTCTCACGTTCTGCTGGGGTTAAGTGAATTCGACGACGTTTCTTTGTGCCACTCCAATAACGGCGCAAAAAGAAAATCATCAAACCAGCTATCACAAAACCAATTGCGGGAGATAAAATCAATGACATGAAAATACTGATCATTTTCGGTACGTTCAAGGCATCAACTACAGATGAATCAGTTACAATCGCGTTGGTTAAACCCACCCCGATAATCGCCCCGATCAGCGTATGTGAACTTGAAGCAGGGATACCTAAGTACCACGTTCCAAGGTTCCAAATGATTGCAGCCAGAAGCAATGAAAAAACCATTGCAAGGCCGTGAGCTGAGCTCACATTAAGCAAGAGGTCTGTTGGTAAGAGGTGGACAATTGCATACGCAACGCTCAACCCTCCCAGCAAGACACCGAAAAAGTTAAAAACCCCTGCCATGACAACTGCGAACTGAGCCCGCATTGCTCTGGTATAAATAACCGTTGCTACCGCGTTAGCGGTGTCATGGAAGCCATTTATAGCCTCATAGAACAGCACAAATAACAGTGCTAGAACTAATAATAGACCTGTATGAAATTCTAAACCTGTAAAAAGATGTAGCATAGACGTTAAGCCATTATATGTTGGACATGAACGCGGCGCATTATCAGTGACAAACGCTGGCGGTGGAAGCAAAATCTAACCTTTTTTTGATTTAACTACCCATCAAAAAAGTACCTCATAGTAATTACCCCATATATTTCAATAGATTGGCTTAAACAAATTTATTCTGAATTTTTGCAACTTTTTAACGATGTTTCCAGAAAATAATCATCATTTGCTATTTTTTGCCGAATTTCTCTAATTATAATACGTCCTACATACTTTTCATCAGTTCTACCTCAAAGCTTTACATTACAATCATGACAAGATGACGTAAAATATCTATGTTCATAATGTAATTATGCTTAAAATCAAATATATAGAGAACCTTATTGTGAAAAATATTGACGTTATTATTTTAGGTGCAGGTGCAGCAGGTTTATTTTGTGCCTCACTCGCTGGCAAACGAGGCTTAAATACGCTGGTGCTTGATAACGGAAAAAAACTCGGCAGAAAAATATTGATGTCCGGGGGTGGCAGGTGCAATTTTACAAACATGTACACAGAACATAGCAATTACCTTTCAAGTAACCCTCACTTTTGTAAGTCAGCACTTGCTCGCTACACACAATGGGATTTTATTGCCTTGGTCGCAAAATATAATATTGCTTACCATGAAAAAACATTAGGGCAGCTTTTTTGTGATAATAGCGCACAAGATATCGTCGATATGCTAAAAACTGAATGTGATTTACCAAATGTGGCTATCAAGCTACGCAGTGAAGTCACCGCCGTCGAAAAAACAGATAATGGTTTCTTAGTTACTATCAACGGGGAAAATGTGAGTGCCCACTCACTCGTTGTTGCAACCGGAGGGTTATCTATGCCCGGTCTCGGTGCAACACCCTTTGGTTATCGTCTCGCAGAACAGTTTGGGCATACCATTATTCCTACACGTGCAGCATTAGTGCCTTTTACTTTACACAAGCCACTGTTAGAAGCATTACAAGTACTTTCAGGTATATCCGTTCCTGCTGAGGTTACAGCAATGGATGGGACCGTATTTAAAGAAAATATCTTGTTTACCCACCGTGGTCTCTCTGGGCCTGCAATTTTGCAAATTTCTAGTTACTGGCTTCCTGGCGAGTATGTAAGTATTAACTTACTTCCTAACCTTTCATTAACTGACTTTATTATGGTGGAAAAACAAAAACACCCTAACCAATCACTTAAAAATACACTGGCTAAATTATTACCAAAACGGTTAATCGAGGTATTACAGGCGCTAGGGCAAATCCCTGAGTGTCCACTAAAGCAACTTAATCACCCTCAGGTTGAAGCACTACATAACACCTTACATCAATGGCAGGTACAACCTAATGGGACTGAAGGCTATCGTACCGCTGAAGTTACACTTGGTGGAGTGGACACACATGAAATTTCATCTAAAACGATGGAATCGCTTAAAGTATCTGGCTTGTATTTTATTGGTGAAGTCATGGATGTGACGGGTTGGTTAGGCGGCTATAATTTCCAGTGGGCATGGAGTTCAGCAGCAGCATGCGCTGAAAATTTACCTTAATCTGAACACATAAAAATACGGTCATCCGAATTGGTGAGCGTGATATTGCTCACCATCAACCAAAACAATCTGCTCATTGCTTGATTAAAGCCATCACCGAAAAGTCCCAAGCGCGGCCGAGGTCATGATCGAATTAAAATAAGTAATCATCTCGGAAGACAGAACCGCCGTACACTTAACCCCCAATTTAAATTTTTCGAAATTGAAATTTATAATTAGATAGCTCTAATAATTCTAAACGCTTTAAGGTGGTTAGGTTACGCCATAGAACTCGGGTTTTTAATTCTCACTATACTCAATCAGCACTGTCTAAGACAGCCAATAAAGCCCTTACTTAACAAAGAACCATATTCATAACTATCCTTGAGATTTTCCCATGAAACTCTTTTTTAACCTTTCATATTAGGAAGTCATGTAAAAAACCATTATCTATATTATTCCTTTATTATATATAACCTAAAGACAGTTCTATAAGTTTAGATATTTTTTTATATTCAAACTTTCGTTCATTACTTGGGTGCTTAACCAGCTTTAAACTCACAGCGGTTGAACTATTAAAAATGTGTAATCTAACATACAGTAAAAAACCATTTACACCCTATTTAAATTATAAATAAGAGTGAGATTTCTAGACATTAACTTATTATCAATAATATTTAGTTAGTTTAAAATATGTTTTTTAGATATTAAATTTATATTTTTTATATTAAATGGCCCCTTTCGGGGCTATCGGTGTCATTATAAAATACTGAGATAGTATTATCGAGTTAGAGTAATTCGAGTGCGCGATTTTAACATTTCATTTTGATCCTCTACTTTGTTTTCATCAAGTGCTTTTCTAGTCGCCTCAATAATAAAGGAACTAAGAGATAAGGAAGTATATCCGTTTTTTTTAAAGTATTGATATTTTTCTATATATTCAATTGGAATATTGATTAACTTTGCTTTTTTTAACATAAAATCACCATTGCGTTGATTTATAACCTTGTATGTATCTGTGTAGAAATGTGACTAACATCATCTAAATTTAAGGTGAAACAATATAAAACGATTAACAGTTCTAAACAAAAAATAAAAAGTAACAAATGTTAAATATCAATATTATTCATACATTTAGGAGAAAATATCCATCTTCCCTAAAATCAACCGAATAGCTAGATTAGATACACACATTACCATAACTGGCTTTACATCTAACTCACTTTTAAAAATAGACCTCAGCCATTAGCAGCAATCATTAAATTATCTTTCATATCATAAACGAATAGTTAGTATGCTTGATTTAATATTATAAATATATTTATAACCACTATAGAAATATTGATTTCTATCCGAACCCCTTATCGGATATCAATACCGGTTCATTACCCGCACGGATAGCCCATTTATCAGGCACAGGCCCTCACAAGGTTTCTGCCTTTAGTGCTCCTTTCTGCGGTTTCCTATCTCTCTTAAGATTTCATTAAAGATACGGTCGAAACTATTTCTCATAGTATTAGTTTTTGACTTACTAACTATCTCACCTTTTGGTAAAAAATCGGCTGAGTCAAAATCTATCACAAAGAACTCGCCATTATTATATATGATGTTCCCCTTATTTATGTCGTTATGTGAGATCCCATGACTTTGCAATAAAGAAGATAGTTTCTCAGATGGTTTACTCGTTTTAATTGCCGTCTCTATTTTTTCTAATAACACAGGGTTAGATAAGTCTTTAATACTACTTAATACATACCCATCTATTTTCTTCAATTTCACTGACACCGTTGCAGAACCATCTTTGTATGGAGTAACTCTTACTGTACCTGAACCTTTTCCATAATACCGATTAAATCCTTCTGCATTTTTTTTTGCTGAAGAGAGCCTACTTTTGTGAGTCTTATTAATTCTGCTCTTATAGATTTTGCTAACAAACCCATCCCCTATATCATAAACCTCACTTAAACTTCCTGTACCAATGACAACTGGTTGTATCTTAGATTGGTTTTTTATATGAGACATCGCCACTTTTTCTGGCATGCCAACACTTTCCATCATATTTTCTAGAGGCGTATTTATATAATTAAATCCTCGTTCCCTGCTAAAACAAACAGGGGTTATTTTCTTACTACCAAATATTTTTTTACCCGTAACCATAAACTGTGGCTCATCTATCCAACCCTGTGAGCTAATTAACTTGAAATAAACATTATCGTATTTTAGATAAAGTGTCCCTTTTTCCGACTCATATAATCCAGGATTGGTTTCAGATGGTTTAATCCCTCGGATTCGTCTTTCGGGGACCCCATTATTCCTGTTCTCATTAAGCTTGCTTATCAGCCCGTCAGAAAAATGTAAGCACGAAGAACCCGGTGATCGCCCCAGTCGACATGGTGAGTAGTTTACGGATAATTTCTTCTTTTCATTGACAATGAAATATCTTTTACCGAACCGAGACACCTTTATGTCAGCACTGTCAGTTTTTATAACACCACTTAAACTCGCACTCCTTCCATTTTCTGGGATGTAACGATAGAACTCATAACCAATTTTTATTGCATGAAAGGATCCTGCAGATGTTTGACTTGTTACGGTATAGATACCATGCTGATTTGGGCTTATTGAAACCAGTGTTTTTTTGTCTATGCTCCCATTTAATAGTTTACCTATCCTAAATGGGAAGTAAACTTTTTCACCTGATGTTTTAATGTACTTGGGAGTTCTTACCCATTGCTTATTTTTCAAAGAGTAAGATATTCTTCGGTGCTTACCATCGATATTAGTAAAATATCTACCATTTTTAATAATAAACTCTCTGTCAGTCCCTTTAATATTAACTGACAATTTGTTATTTTTAAAAGATAAGCCCTCAGGCACCCTTAACTGACCTTCAATTGTTTGTCCTTTTGAATCTTTTGGGGAGGTAGCTACGATGCTTTTACCCAAAGTAATAAGTTGGTCATTTACTTCAAATAAATCATCCGTATTCAGTTGTTTATTATCGATGCTATCCGCTATCATTCTGAATAGAGCCCCACCCAATCTTTGTGTAACCACAAGTGGCTGACTACCAGGTAGCAATGCTGTAATTGCCGATATCGTTTTGTCTACCTTTGAGGTTATCGATAAAAGATTTACCCTTTCTTCTGGGGTTGGGCATCCGTAATTATTATTATAATAATGAATAACCTGAGATTCCTTTGCAAGTTCACTTACTGGGTTCCTTAAAGTTTCACCAATCTGTCTGAATACATCTGGGCGGGATAAGTTTTGTCTTTTTTCAAAACACGAAGAATCCAACTTTACGGTTTTAACATCATCAGGTTCAGGTGGAGGGGTCGTTGTTTTCTGTTTAAAAACCGCATATCTAGATGACCGATTTTTTATAGGCAGCTTTTTTTCTTTATCTTGATATCCTGCTGCAGGTAATACACTGGCCTTTTGGATGGTCTCCCAGAAGTGATTACTGTTAGCCGATTGCTCAACATTTTCAGACATTGAAGGTTTCATTTCGCTCTCGGATACCGTTGTTGGGCTAGTTGCAACAACAGGGGTATAGGTTAACTGAACTTCGGTTAGCAACATTAGCAGTGGGGCTGCTATACCCTGTCGCGGATTTGTAGTCTGGTACGATGATCTGCTCAACTGTTCATGAGAATTGACAACTCTGCTAATACTTCGTCCTAAAAGGTGTATTTCATCCGGAATGGCTGAATGGTCAGAGTTTATGCCCCGAGTCTGTTCTATAGGGTTCATCCTAAAACTATTGTGCAGCTTATTCTGATAAGCTCCTGCTGTAACTCTGTACTGCAACGCTGATATTGGCATAATTAGTCCTTTTAATTAAAACGGCGTGCTTATCGGTATTTACGATTTTTGATTGCAGCCCCAAGGCATACGTTTTTAATATCCTTTGAGAAATTTATAGGCAGCATGACGATTACAGATTGGTGAATAATAGACATCTACTGTCTCCCTATTTTTATCAATCACACGGTAAAGATAAAAGCATTTACCCGTTATCCTTCATATAGGTTTTATTAAGTTGCCATAAAAAGACAGTACAAATAAATTGATATGTTTTGATGATATCGTTCCAATCACATATTTAATCTAAAACTTATCATGAAAAGCCAGTGGAATATCTATAGACCCTATATATTTAAGATAATAATTTATAGTGAAATATTTTTTGCTAATCAGAAAGTTAATTAATATTATATTTTTATACTAAAAAATAAAACTGGCTGAAATATAAATAAATATAATTCAGGGTATTACCTTATATCTTAAATTCTAAAACGCTTCAAAATACGCTTCTATTTTTATCATTGTAGAGGTTATATGAAACTCCCAGCTCCATTCATAGCCCAAGAAAACATAAAACAGATAACTTCACTAACCGATAGAGTGCTCCTTGATATTAATGGTACCCCAGCGTGGGTGGGGAACTATGCTTATGGTATGTGCTTAGCGATAGATACTGGCTTACAAAATATAAATACAAAATGGCTAATGCATGTTTGTTTATGGCTGGCATCTAAGTGCAGTTTTACTGATGATAGCCTTATTTTAGAATCTAACCGTTTATATTTACTACGTCATTACAGCAAAGAACTAAATCATCAGCAGTATAAAAAGCTAATATATCAACAGACTAAACTAGTTAAATGGCTATTTAAACACTATACAAACACGATATTAACCGATAATTAGAACTAATATAATGATAAGAATATTATTTGTTTTTATAACAATAGCTGCCTTACATTGCTATGGGGCTTTAGCATCGACAATACCATGGAAAAATGACTCACTTTTTTTTATTTCGAGTAGAGGAAATAAGCTTTCAGAAGTCCTACATGATTTCGGAGCAAATTATAATATTCCTGTAATTGTGAGTAATCAAATAGATGATATTTTTGTCGGGACCATCCCTAAAATGCTCCCTGAATTAGCATTAAATAAGATTTCTCGTATGCATAAGCTCGCTTGGTACTATGATGGACAAGCACTTTATTTCTACAAAGCTCAAGAAGTAAGCTCCGAACTTATAGCTCCAACTTATTTAAATATAAATACTTTTATTCAGCAATTAAAAAACAGTAATATATTAGGTCAACCTTACTGCCAAGCTAGTATTATTTCTGCATCTAATACCCTACAAATACAAGGTGTTCCCATATGTATTCAACGCATTGAGGCAATGGCAACCCGTATTGATGCACAAAAATTAAATCAAGACCAAAACCAAGAAGAGATCCGTGTATTTCCTCTCAAGTACGCTAATGCAGCGGATGGAAATTATGAATATCGAGGCCAAAAAATTATTGTCCCCGGCATTATTAGTGTCCTAAAAGATATGGCTCAGGGCCGAACATTACCATTATTACAAAACCAAGGGCAACCATCTCCAACAGATAGCAATCTTCCTATGTTTTCTGTAGATCAAAGACAAAATGCAATTATTATTCGTGATAGAAAACTAACAATGCCACGCTATGCCTCACTCATAACTCAATTAGATAAAAAACCAGTTATTATCGAAATATCAGTGCTCATTGTTGATGTTAATGCCGAAGACTTAAGTACATTGGGCATTGATTGGTCAGCATCCGCCCAAATTGGCGGTGGAAATATAAGCTTAAATAATAACGGAATACCTGATACCAGCAGCTTCTCTTCTATCGTTTCTAATACTAGTAATTTTATGATTAAACTCAATGCACTTCAGCAAAATGCTAAAGCACAAATATTATCTCGCCCTTCAATTGTAACATTAGATAATAACCAAGCTGTTCTAGATAGGAGTATCACATTCCATACAAAACTCATAGCTGACAATACAGCAAAATTGGACTCGATATCAACAGGCTCATTATTACGGGTAACACCTCGGCTAATTGAAGAGCAGGGAAAAAAAGAAATCATGCTAACCCTATCAATTCAAGATGGTAGGCAAATCCATTCAACTAGTGAATTAGAACCACTACCTCAAACACTAAGTTCTGAAGTTTCTACCCAAACTCTTTTGCAAGCTGGGCAAAGCTTATTATTAGGTGGTTTTGTACAAGATGAGCATAGTGAGGGTGAACGCAGAATCCCATTGCTTAGTGATATTCCTATTATTGGAGGTTTATTTAACTCTTCTCAAAAAAATAATCGTAGCACAATACGCTTGTTTCTTATTAAAGCACAGCCAGCCAACCTATACCAATGATGAAACCTCTTTATAAATTAAAATGGCTAAGTGGAATATTAGCGGGTCGAGAATTAGCACTCCCAGTCGGTGAAATTCGCTTAGGGGGAGAAACACCTGATATCGCCTTACCACTAGAGTTAAATGCGGAAACACTATTGATCGTGAATGAACAAGGCATTCGCTTGTCTCAGCCTGTTCCCCTTTGGGTAGATGGGTTGCCTTGGGAAACTAATGAGCTATTGCCTCAAAAAAGAGTGATAGACCTCGCTGGATTAGTCTTTATATTTGGAGATATAGAACAACCATTACCAACATTAGCAATTCCGCTAAGAAGAAATAAAAATAAAACTCACGTTGTTACACTAACAATAGCCATCATTTTTTTATTCTTAGTACTCCTTGCTATAGGGATCTCAACTGACATATCTCCAGAAAATGAGGAGCCATTTGATAAAGTTATTTGGTTAGAGCAACAAATGAAACAACCAGATCACCTAGGTTTGCAAGCAAGCTTTGATAATAATGGCATAATTCATCTCAGCGGCGTATCAGTTTCAAAAAATACGATTTATCAACTACAAGAGCAATTCGCCCAATTTGGTTTCTCCTTTTATAATAAAAGCATCGATGTTAGCACACTACATAACCTAGTTCGTCAAACACTAGAAATGAATGGTTATCATGATATTGATATTACTCAAGGTAATAGCTTAGATAGCGTGAAAATTTATGGTGATATTCAATTTGATAATCATTGGCAGCAAACACAAGCTCAAATAAATCAAATTAGTTTATTAAAAAGTTGGGTTGTCATTAATGACCGCTCAGAAGAATTTAAAAAAACACTCCATTTTCTTGATTCAGAATCACTTTTAGAGGGACTGAATATTTCAATTGAAAATAATAAATTATTAGTTAGCGGAAAAGTTCCAGATAAAGATTTAGAAAAATTAAATATTATCATTAGTGATTTCAATAAGTCACAAAAAACAAGAATGAAAATAAACTATCAAAACATTCCTAACAAAAATATTATTGATGAATTTTTACCTGGGAAAATTATAAGTGTTGGAGGTAATGATGAATATATTTACCTACAACTATCTAACAATATGAGACTATATAAAGGAAGTATTTTACCAAATGGCTATAAGGTGTATTCTCTCAGTATGAATACTCTAATGTTAATATATAAACAAAATTTTTTATCAATTCCAATTAACCTTTAAATATAAAAAAATGTCACAGTTAACGAGTTTAGAACGTAAATTAAAACAAGATAAATCAGGTGGTTATCGTGATGGCCTATTATTCAGAATCAATGCTTCTAAAGAAGACCTGACTAATAGACTGAATGAAACAAACAATTCAATATTGAGAGAGAAAATATACCATATCTTAAACTCTCATTACCAAGTAGAAGAAATCATTGTCATAATATGGAAACGCTATCATCCGGAGGTACTGAATGTATATTGATTTAGCTGAATTAGTTACTAGTGCAATTAGCCATATAGGGCGTGAAGATATACTTCAAAATAATAAAATTGATAACCACTCTGCAATCACTATTAGTTTACATGAGATGCCTGACATTAATATATTCACGGTAGATGAGATGCCCATGATATGGTCAGTATTAAGCCCCAAAGATGAGCTGAATACTGCTTTACATAGTGAAATAATATTGTCAAAATTAATGGATAATACTAACCAATATTTTTACTTTGGGCAGCCTGCCTTATTAAATATTAATGACTATATAGAATTGAGAGCTGTTTTTTCACCTTTTGCTTTAAAAAATGGAGAATCCACAGCAGATGCAATAAATACTTTCGTCTCTTTCATGAGTAAAATTATTAATTTATGTAAACAGTAAAACAAAATAGAAATTTCATTATAACTTCGCCCGTTTTTTTATATTTAAAATATAAAAATACATTTAAAATGATAAATGATTAGTCGATAAATCATTTATCATTTACATATTAATTTAAATAAATAATAATTAGCAATAAAGAGATATTTGCTCTAATAAAATATGCTTATCTTTCTCAGACCATTCACCAATTTTAACTTTGCTCTCTAAGTACTGGCAAGCATCATAAATACCATTTATACCTGTCAACGCTGCGCAGCCTTTTATTGAATGCAATACTGCTAAAAATTTATTTCCCTGTTTTTCATGCCATGCAATTTCAATTTGCGTTGAAAACTGTTCAAATGTTGATTTAAACCTAGACCTCAAATCATCACATTCATTGATATTAATTATGGCATCATTTTTTCTTTTATTTTGAGCTAATTCAATCCCCCTTCCCAACTGAATCATAATAACTTTTTCAATAAGATCAGACAATCTATCAATATTAAATGGCTTCAATAAACAATCATTAAACTTCACATTTGTATTATCATTATACTGTATACCTCTATCCCCCGCTGTTGTGGCAATAATAGGAGTGTCATTGTCTAATATTTCATTTTCTAATGTTCTCCAACGTAAAAGCGTTTCAAACCCATTTTGCATTGGCATATTCAAATCCATTAGAACCATGTCATAAATGTTTTTTTTGCCTAAATCAATAGCTATAGAACCAGAACTTGCTAAATCTACTTGATGCCCCATATTTTCCAATATTATTTTTATTATATTTTGATTCAGGGAAACATCATCAACAACCAAAATTTTTAATGACCATAAAGTAGAAGACGCTAAGTTATGTTGCTTCCCTTTATGTTTCCTATTAAATCCAGATGAATTATTACAAAAAAAGCCAGATGGGACATTAAAATCTGAATAGTCTAATAACTTGCTCTTTCCTAAGTTCAGATTAATTTCCCATAAACGTAATTGTTGACCAAAGCCAATATATTTTATAGCTGATGAATTAAACACTTTTCTTAAACACTCATCGCTTTTCATTGGAATATATAATTTAAAATGAGTTCCTTTCCCTAACTGACTTTGTATTTTTATTTTACCATTCATTAGCTTAATAAGATTTGCTGATATGCTTAACCCTAACCCACTGCCATTTTCATTTAAATTCACCTTAAAGAATGGTTTAAATATTTTATTTTGTTGGCTGATATCAATACCTATTCCAGTATCAATAATATCGAAAACTAAATTAGATTTATCTATACCTACTTTAATCTTTATAGAACCTTCAGTTGTAAATTTAATCGCATTTCCAATTAGATTAATAAGTATTTGCATTAAACTTATTTGGCTTACCCTTACCTTTTTAGGAGTATCTGGATAAATATACGTTGATAACGCTAATCCTTTTCTTTTTGCCTCAAAACTAACAATGACCATGACCTTATCAATAAGCTCAAATAAATCAACCAATTCATAACCTAAGTTATAGTTTATCTCTTTAAAATTGAATGAATTATTAATAACATCTAGCATATAATCAGCAGATGTACGCATGATTGCTAATAAATTTTGTTGCTGATGTGTTGGTGATGTCTGTTGCAATAACTCTAAAGCACCAATAATACCATTCATCGGGGTTCTTATTTCATGAATAATACTTTCGCTTATTTCAGCCATATGATCTTTTTTCATTGGTTTACCTATAATTTTACAGACAGAGATTATAAAAATATCATCTAATAATCTATAGCCCTGAGATATTCAGTCAGAATTAATTTTTCTCCCATATATTTTTGGTATAATACAAAACAATAAATCATTCACAAATACAAATAGTAACAAAACAAAATTAAATAATATGTCACCAGCCAGATAATTTTCTTGATAAATATCATTCCTTGTAAAAAAATGAAATTATCAATAAGTATACAACATGAATTTTAATTATGATTAAATTTAAAAAAGTAACAAAAAAAGTAATATTTGAATATACTTGAAATATCACTAATATAACTTATCAATATAGAAATGATAAAATTAATTTTGTAATTACTTTATTGAAACACACAAAACAATTACTATATTTAACTGTTAACTATAATTACATTCACCTCATAAACATTTTAATCAGGATAATATCACAAATAAAACATGGAATTATTTCTAGCATAAATAAAAATACGATATTTATATTAATATACAGTTACACTTTAGCGTAACCAACCATATAAATTAACAACTTATCCATAAAAAATAAACATTAAACAATGGTGAGGGAACTAAAAGCCTTATAAACTCAGGCTTTTACCTTATACTCAAAAACAGCATCCAACCTCATAATATCATTCACATGATATTTCTGGAATTTTTAGATGCCTTTATTAGACCAGCCATTACAATTGATTCTTATATTATTTATGCTATCTATTTTTCCTTTAGCTCTCGTATTAGGTTCGTCATTCCTAAAAATAGCGATTGTATTTTCTTTACTGCGTAATGCATTAGGTATCCAGCAAACACCACCAAATATCGCAATCTATGGCTTAGCACTCGTCTTAACCTTATTTACAATGGCCCCTATTATTCTTGCTATCCAAAGTAATTTAATTAATGAGCCTATAGAAATAGAATCACCGCTATTTATTCAGAAAGTTGAAAGAAATATATTATTACCTTATAGAGAGTTTCTTAAAAAAAATACAGACCCTGAACAACAATTTTTTTTTGCCAATATCGGTCATCAAATTTGGCCTGAAAAGTATCATGATAAAATTCCAGATGAATCTTTACTTATCCTACTCCCCGCTTTTACCGTTAGCCAACTTATTGAAGCCTTTAAAATAGGTTTATTGTTATTCCTACCGTTCATTGCAATCGACTTAATTGTTTCCAATGTATTACTCGCAATGGGAATGATGATGGTTTCGCCGATGACAATATCTATGCCCTTAAAACTATTAATTTTTGTATTGATGGGGGGCTGGGAAAAATTACTTAGGCAACTGATTCTTTCATTTTCGTAACACTAAGGCCATAAATAATGAGTGAAACTATGGTAATCCAATTAGCAAAACAAATGATGTGGCTTGTTTTACTTTTATCTTTACCTGTCGTCGTCGTCGCATCATGTGTGGGAATTTTAATTAGTTTGTTACAAGCATTAACCCAAATACAAGAACAGACAATTCAATTTCTTGTCAAGTTAATTGCTGTTTCTATTACACTTGCAATCAGCTATCGCTGGATGGGTGACGTAATTCTTACTTATGCAGATCAAGTTTTTGACATGATACTTCATATGAGGGAGTAAGCTCTTGACCATCTGGATTGAATACCTACCCATCCTTGGACTAAGCATGTTACGCTGCTTAGGTGTTTTTCTTCTTGTTCCTTTGCTGAATAGCTCTAACCTAGGCGGTACTTTAGTTAGGAACTCACTACTTTTAGTGATTATATTACCTATTGCTTATATGTACCCCAATTGGACCCAATCTAACCTTAATATTAGTGGATACTTATGGTTAATTATTAGTGAGGTGAGCATTGGGTTAATACTCGGTTTTTGTGCTGCAATTCCCTTTTGGGCAATGGATGCAGCAGGAACAATAATAGATACCATGCGCGGTTCTTCAATGGCAAGTATCATTAACCCATTATTAGGGCAACAATCCTCGCTATTTGGAGTGTTATTTAGCCAAGTATTTAATGTTATTTTTCTTATTAGTGGAGGTTTTAACCAACTAATAGCGGCTATCTATAATTCCTATATTTCTATCCCACCAGCCAGTACCTTAAATTATCATATTGATGCTTTTTCTTTTATCTCCAGTTTATGGCAACTCATGTATGAACTAGGTATTCGCTTTGCAATGCCAGCCATAGTCGTCATC
Source organism: Providencia sp. NPDC089933 (assembly GCF_049545585.1). Taxonomy (NCBI): domain Bacteria; kingdom Pseudomonadati; phylum Pseudomonadota; class Gammaproteobacteria; order Enterobacterales; family Morganellaceae; genus Providencia; species Providencia sp. NPDC089933. Next base: position 53,098 of record NZ_JBMWDT010000015.1, on the reverse strand, counting down.
GTCTTAGTTGATATGGCTTTAGGGTTAATTAACCGCTCAGCGCAACAACTTAATGTTTTCTTCTTAGCGATGCCAATCAAAAGTGCATTCTCCTTATTAATGCTGATTATCTGCTTCAGTTTTGCGTTCCAACATTTATTGGCCTATAGCCTAGACTATTTGAATATCAGCCTAAATTTATGGGACTTTTTCAATGAGTGAGAAAACAGAAAAGCCCACATCGAAGAAAATCAAAGATGCGCGAAAAAAAGGCCAAGTAGCGAAAAGTAATGAAATAACCAGCGGTATGCAGCTAGTCATTTTACTGACTTATTTTAGTTTTGAAGGCCCTGAACTTTGGAATGCCTTAAAATTGATGATTAATACTAATATTAATTTTATTAACAATGATAGTCATTTAGCGATTGGCCAGTGGCTAAATACTTTCTCTTCTATCGTGATCCGTTTTACTGGTGGTTTAGCCGGCGTTATCATATTGACGTCTGTTTTTACCATAATGGCTCAAGTTGGGCCATTATTGGCAACAGAAGCGTTAACACCATCATTTAAAAAACTCAATATATTATCTAATTCAAAACAGATGTTCTCAATGCAGAATCTATTTGAATTTGTTAAATCTATATTTAAAACAGTAACACTAGCACTTATTTTTTACTTGTTACTAGCTCAAAACGCTAATTCAATACAGTTTTTACCTTTGAACCCTGTTATTAATGGCGTTATTTTATGTATTCATTTACTTTACTGGATGATTTTAACTCTAATTGGATTCTATATTATATTTGGTATTGCTGACTTCGCATTTCAGAGATATAACAACACCAAGAAATTGATGATGTCTATTGATGAAATAAAAAAAGAATATAAAAATAGTGAAGGTAACCCTGAATTAAAAAGCAAACGGAAAGCAATACACCGAGAAATTCAAAGTGGGAGCTTATCTAAAAATGTCGCTAAATCAACAGTCGTGATTAAGAACCCAACACATGTTGCAGTATGTCTGTATTATAAAATTAATGAAACACCATTACCGAAAGTCATTGAAGTCGGCTTTAATAGCCGAGCCTTAAATATTATTAGGTTTGCAGAGAAATCAGGAGTACCTATTGTAGAGAGTATCGATTTAGCCCGTGCATTAGCAAAGAAAACCTCAGTAGGTCATTATATTCACCCAAGCTTATTTGAACCTGTCGCTAATATTTTGCGTATGGTTATGAATTTAAGCTATGAAAAAGAAAACCCCAAAAATGAAGATTAAACTCATTCTTTTAATAATACCGTGTATGGCGCTAATCGCTTGTACTACCGTAAAAAAAGAGCCTAATAATGAGCGTCCATTAATCAATAATAACACATTGAATTTAAACAACAAAAATACGGAAAATACTTTAACCTGGAGTGAGTTTTTTGACGAAATCTCTTCCAACTCCGAATTGAAAATTATGGAGTCAAATTTAGATGAATATAATAATAGCCTTGAAAATAAAATAAACAACACATTGATTAATAAAGAAAATAACATCGACAATATAAATCTAAATAAGGTTTCAGAGGAGAGGAATGATATATATAAATTTAATGAAGATGACGAAGCAAATGAATTACTTGATATTGAACCAATATCAGAAAATAACACTAATATAGCAAATAAATTAATTTCATTATTTTTATCATCACCGCCCACAGACAATCATCATTTATCACCTGATGATGAAATTTAATTTATTGACTGCTTGTTAGCCTATTGCCTCAACAAGCAGTCAAGCTTAACCTGCCACTATAAAATCAATTAGCATAATGTATCTATTCTAACCGCTAATCGTTCCCCTATGCGTAATAGTGTACCAAAAGCAAAAATACGATGACCAACTTTTAATGAAACAGGTGTATTATAATGTTTTTCACTTTCAAATAAGTACCCCGGCCGGATCTGGCTTAGCTCATTAATTGAAATATTCAAATTAGCAACTTCCACTGAAACAGGAATCAATGTATTTGAAATTTGATTATCTGTATTGGCTAAGCTATCTGTAGGTATATCAATCCAGTCATCAAAAGTATCCATTAATGTCTCCACGCTAAATATGCCTGACTCGCCATCTTGACAAACAATGGCAAGTGGACGATGAGTAAAAAGAAAAAACTCTCCACGGGTAATCTCTGCTTGCTGTTGAAGCACCAGCGCATTACCTTCTTGTATAGAATATATTTGCTGACTATTTAATAAACACCAACCCGCCACTAACTTTGCCCCAATCATAATTGGCGAGCTTATTTCTTGTTCATCAGTTATCGAACCGTTCTCTATGAGTACCTCTAACCAGCTATCAGGGGCTTCAATAACGTGAAAATTAAGTATTCTATTATGATGTTTCGCACACAACTGCCACCCCACGCCTTGCGGTAAAGAGCCCGTGCTTATCTGTTTAACTGTTGGCCACTGAAAATCATCAATATCAATGCATGCCTTGAGAGTATCTATTGTCCATATCGCGAGTACGTCCTTAAACTCATCAGAAACCATAGAAAATGATGGAATAGCAAGTACTGGACTAACCCATTGACACCATTCATTTTCATCTACCCAAAAATCAATAGAATTACCATTTATACAAGTTGTCAGTAACAAACCGATTGCCAAATTCCGATGCTCAAATGTTAAAGATAGAGTTCCTTCATCGCCGATTAATTGACAACCTGTACCTACTGCACGAATAAGTTTTGCTGTTCTATTATTAATTTCAGGTATCGGCATGATTAACCTTTAAAAAAATCGAGCAATTAAATTTTATCGAAAGCCCCCTTTTTATTTGCTCAATAATTTTATTCAACTCTTGATTATATAAAGAAGTATTCAAATAAAGACAAATAGATATACCTACCTCATTATAATCAGCCTCAATAATCATCCCTGCTAATGGGCCATTTGTTAAACACCACTTTAATTGATTATTTTGATTGTTAGAACAATTCAACGATAATTTTTTCAGTAACTGCTCACATAATTCAGCGCTATTTGACACATCAATATAACTTAAACACTTTCGTTCTTGTGTTATATCATTATTATTGACCCCTCCTTTTATTGGAATAGTCAATAATTCTTCAAACTGATGTTGAGCATCTTGGTGAGATGCCGTATCGTCCATACCATTATTTAATATAATAACATTGCGGCGTGATGACATTACTTTAGTACACATAGTTTATTCCATTAGGAGTTTTAGTTTTTCTTGCTCGATTATATTTTCTTGTAATAAACTTAATTGTTGTTCTTTTTCTATCTGTAATTCACTGTATATTCTTTTAGCCATACTACTTTTTTGTAGAATTGCCTGATCTTGCAGGTAATAATTTGTCAACGTAGTGCGATACTCTCTAATAGCACTGGGTGTCAGTAATTGTTCATGTGAACCATAATGTTTCCATTGCTCACAGAGTTCCTCCCTGAGTTTCATCAAACTTTCATTAACCTGAATTTGCTCACTTATCTGTTGATTTAATTGCGTTAAAATAGAACGAAGTCGCGTTTCACGGCGCTTTTTTAAAGCAAATAAAGCCGTTAAGGTTGTTTGATAATTTTGCATAACATATCCAGTGTATCTTGGAACTTAACCCGCTCATCGGTTGGTTGGCAAAGAAACTCCCTGATTATTGGCCTTTTCATTAATGCTTCATCGGATTCAGGGTCTTGCCCTGTTTGATACTCACCAACACGGACTAACAGTTCAATGTCTTTCCAAGCAGCTTGTAATTTTCTCAATTTCCCTGCATTTTTACGGTGCTGCTCACTGGTAACCTGCCCCATAACTCGGCTAATACTCGCATTGATGTCAATCGCAGGGTAATGATTTTCCTGCGCTAGTTTTCGTGAAAGAACTATATGTCCATCTAGAATTGAACGAACCTCATCTGAAACGGGCTCATTCATGTTATCGCCCTCAACAAGGACAGTATAAATAGCGGTAATACTTCCTGATTCAGCTCGCCCAGCTCGCTCTAATAGACGGGGTAATTGAGCATAAAAACTGGGGGGATATCCACCCGATGTAGCACACTCCCCCGCAGCAAGCCCTATTTCCCTTGATGCGCGGGCAAAACGTGTTAATGAATCCATCATTAACAACACATTTTTCCCTTGGTCGCGAAAATATTCAGCGATTGTTGTTGCCGTATATGCAGCTTTCAAACGCTCTAGCGCAGATCTATCAGAGGTCGCAATAACTATCACACAACGCTTCAATGCTTGCGGGGTTAAAGTGTGCTCTAAAAACTCACGAACTTCTCGTCCCCTTTCACCAATCAAAGCCAATACAATAATGTCAGACTCACACCCTTCACTAATCATGCCTAACAAGGTACTTTTGCCACACCCTGCCGCCGCAAAAATACCTATTCGCGGCCCTATCCCACAAGTCAATAACCCGTCAATCGCACGCACACCTAATGGCAAGTGCGTGTCAATAATTTGCCGAAGGAGAGGATTGGGTACATCAGCGTTCAGAGTTCGATACTCTCCATATTGAGGTAGATTGGAGTGATCAAGCGGTCGACCTAAACCATCAAGTACACGGCCAAGCAAAAAGTCACCAACACAAATTTGGTAACAATGCCCTGTAGGAATAACATCCGACCCAACGGTAACTCCCAGAGGCTCAGAAAAAGGGGATAACAATGCATAATCACCATCAATAGAAACGACCTCAGCATCAATACCGCTAGGTTTTAAGTGGCAAAACTCAGCAAGGCTGACACCTGGTAATGATGCACGTAACAATGTTGGGCCAATTTTAACGATTTTCCCCGTTAGTCGAACACTTAAGCTTTCGCTATTTACAGGGAACTTTAAACGTTCAAACAATGTATTATAAATAATATTATAATCGGGCTGACGCATTACTCATGTTCCCCAATAAGATCAATATTACCAATAATACGTAGTTCAGCATCTTCACCAATCTCTTGGAATGAGAGTACCTTTAACCCATAAAACTCCCGTTCAATAACTTTACGGAGGAAACGCCTCACATCAATTGTCGTTATTAGCACATTTTGAGTTTGATAATTATTCTGAGTCACCTCTTTAATCTTTTCTATTAGCCTTTCACTAAAGTTAGGCTCTAATGAAGAATAAGAACCTGAAGCAGTTTGCCGAATAGCTTCACGAATATGATTCTCAATATTATCACCAATAACCCAACCACTGATCCACGGCTGCCCTATACTATGTCTAGCGATAATATGCCTACGTAAGCCAATTCGCACATACTCAGTTATCATGACAGGGTCTTTTTCTCGAGGGCTCCACTCAATCAATGACTCAAAGATTGTGCGTAGATCACGAATAGATATATTTTCTAAAACTAAACGCTGAAGTATATCTGCAATACGCCCAATAGGTAATTGCCTCTGTATTTCCTTAACTAAATCAGCATATTTCCCTTCCATTGCATCCATCAGAAAACGTGTTTCCTGCACGCCTATAAATTCTTTTGCATTGCGGTCGACTACAATTGATAAACAATGAATAATTGTCGCTTCATCTTGATAAAGCGTAATATTCATGGCAGATAATACGTCTTTATTATCAGGTGAAACCCACTGTAATGATTGATTACCACCGAACGATAGTTTATCTCTCTGTTTAGCTTGGGTAATATCTGGTGAACTAATATCGGCTAACATCAGGCCTTTAGGTAAAATGATATCGAGGACAACCTCCTGATATAATAAAATCTTTAAAGAACCAGAGGGTAAATTATTATCTACTTGTAAATTAATCTCCGGCAAAGGGATACCAATTTGCTCAAACTTTTGGAAACGGAAGATATCAATTTGAGAAGCCAATATATTCTTATTGCAGCAATCTTTAGCCATCCGGATAATTAATGGGGTTGAACCGGGGCTGATAGTTTGGTTAGCTGAACTACCACTTAAATCTGAATTGATATATTCATCCTGTTCTGTCGCCGTTCTTTTTTTAGTAAAAAATGAAATTGCAAAGACAATAGCTGATAGAATAAAGAAATAAACCGTTGGGAAACCAGGTAAAAAACCAAATACCAGTAAAATAGCACAAGTTAATACGACTGCTTGCGATTGCTTACTTATTTGCATAACCAAATCACCCGCAAGGTTATTTTTTTCTTCTCCAGATATACGGGTCACAATAATCCCAGCAGTAATCGATATTAATAAAGCAGGTATTTGGCTGATCAAACCGTCACCAATAGAAAGAATTGCATAAGTAGAAAATGCAGTACTAGCACTCATATCATGCACCATCACACCAACAGCTGTTCCTCCTAATATATTCACCAATATAATGATAATACCCGCGATAGCATCGCCCTTAACAAATTTCATAGCACCATCCATAGCACCAAAAAGCTGACTTTCTTTTTGGACTAAACCGCGTAACCTTCGTGCCTCATCGGCATCAATAGTGCCTGCACGTAAATCACCATCAATACTCATTTGTTTACCTGGCATTGCATCCAATGAAAAACGAGCACTAACTTCGGCAACACGCTCAGAGCCTTTAGTTATCACGATAAACTGCACGATAGTAATGATCATAAAAACAATAAGCCCTACGCCTAAATTACCACCAACAGCAAATTTGCCAAATGTATCAATAATATCGCCGGCGTCTGCTTGTAAGAGGATCAGCCTAGTCGTGCTAATTGTTAAAGATAAGCGATACAAAGTGGTAATTAATAACACCGCAGGAAAAGTCGAGAATTCTAATGGGCTTTTAATATAAATGGCCATCATCATTAAGAGAATGGATATCATTAGGTTCAGTGCAATAAGGAAATCAATTAGCCCTGTTGGTAACGGGATAATCATCATAAATATAGCGACTAACAACAAAATAACGAGAAAAATATCTTGTCGGCGAGAAATAACGATTAAAAATTGCCTAATAAATTCCATTATTTTAATCCGATAGCCTCATCAAGTAAGCGTTGCATTGTTTTAAAACAATAAACCCAATGAGAAATAGAGCTCGTTGTATTTAATTTACAACTTAGCATTTGATAACCTCCCCCTACCCAAGGACGTAATAATGTCCCCTTAGTCCTCGCAGGGATGCATTGTGTTAATAATTTCTCTAATATATTTTCTTGATAAACAAGCTCTACCTTTTTACCTACGGTAAGAATGATATTATTGTTGATATATTCAATATAAAAACGATAACATGGATGTAAAAACTCCATTTTTGCAGAAATACCATCACTAGGTAATTCAACCAGCTGCAAAAACCTTTCTAACCACCGTTTTGTTTGTAATTCCATCTACATTCTTAAAAAGAAATTTAAAATAAAGGTATTTTTCATTATGATTAACATATTCTAATAAAACTTAGATAGATATAATCAGGTATTTACCTGATAAAAACGAAAAAAGTCACTATTCTAATTCATTTAATTGTTGTAAGTATTCAATAAATACACTAATAACCATTTCTCGTTGGTCGTAATCCGAAAAGCAGTCATCCGGTAATAATTTGATTAACTCCATTAATCCTCTAGCATATTTATACTGTTTTTCTGATGTCTGTAAACTAATTTTACTTTCTAGCCAATCAGAATATAACCAAGATTGTTGTACTATTTCCAATAATAAGCAGGTCACATGCTTATCTGTTATATTTGGTAAATCTAGGGAGTTTGCTAAATGTTTGCTTTGTACTTCGATAGTTAAAAACTGCAATAACCATTTTAAATCAGTAATCACTGCCGCTAGGCGAATATCCGTTGCCTTATAACCTGCTGAGAGCTCAAAAGATAAAGTACGAATAAGTGTTCTTAGCTGTTGTTGACTACCTTCAAATTGACTAAATTGTTTAAACCAATAAAGCAATTCAGGTTGGTTACTTGTTGCTTGCTGATATAAAAAACGTAATTCACCTAATGCTTGTGGGGTAACAGCACCGCACTCTAAATGCGTAAATAGTTTTAAAACCCACTCATTATCTCCTGCCATCACTTTTTCTAGTGTTTGTTTCAGTACATGGCTAGAGGATTGATCATTTTCTTTTTCATTTAACATACTAGCAAGTAGCAAAATACATTCGGCAGTATCTAAATGATGCCGTTGAAAACTATTCAGAAGGTCGTCAATCTCTTCAACCTTAGTTACTCCGCCAATTCGATGGCGCAACTCTCCCACACTTGTAGGGTCTGAATCCTCTAAGTTTTTGGCTAGACGCTGCAACATGCTGCGGGTTGGACGTTCAGATACTCTAGGGTTATGACCACCTCTCATTCGCACAAAGTTGCCAATGGCTAACCCAATGTTTCCTTGGGTTTCTTGTATCAAATAACCATCAGAGAGATAACTATCAAGTTCAGGAACTTCTGTATTCAATTGATTTTGCGCTATTTCAAGAGCTGATTGTGCAGGGATGACTTGCGTCACTAATTTTCTTTGTTCATTTTGGCGCGTCAACTCAATATTTTGTTGGGCCAATTGCTGGTTTTTCACTAAAGAGAGTCGCGGGTCTATAGATTCTACTTTAACAGACATTACATGTTTCCTCTTCAGCTAATAACAAATGTGCACAAATTGATTCTAATTGTTCTTTCAGATTAATATGGAGATTAAATAAAGATGATGAAAGCAATGCCTCATCTTTGTCTTTCGTCTCATCAACTTGAATATGTAGCCACGGGTAACCAGAAAAAAGCTTTATTAATTTATTGTACTGACTAGGATGAATATAAAGCGTTGCTGACTTTTCATTCTTTATTTCCTCTAGTTTAGCGCGAAGCTGATTGAACAATAACCCAGTACTATCATTTTCAATAAAAAACATATCAAGCACGCTAACTAGCACTTCCCTTAAACGTGGTTCCAAGCACATTAAAATGTTTTGTTCTAGTTGATGTTCTGACACTAACCACTCAATAGACTCAGTAGCAATCTTCTGCCTAATCAATGGAGCTTCCTCTTCCAATAAAGCCATGCCTTCTTGATAAGCTAGTTCTCGTAAGCTCTGACATTCCTGTTTTGTTTCATCTAGATATTTTTGAGACTCTTGATAGATAATTTGAGCTTTTTGTTGGGCTATTTCTATAATATTGTTTGCAGAAAAACAGTTTATTAACTCCTCTGTCGGAATAATAGGCCCAAATACAGGTAAGTCAGGCAATGAAATTACAGGAACTGAAATCACCTTCATAAAAAACGCCCAATACGTAATAGCCAAGGAAAAATACTACCAAGACGGGGGGCTTCTTGGGGCGGGTAATTTGGAAAGGTTGTTTTCAACGCGTGATAGACCACACAATCGGTTTTCTCTGCATACCACCAACTTAGTCCTATCCCTTGGGCTTTCTCGATGAAATCCTCTTCAGAATAAATAACCTGAGAAGGAGAATGATAGAAGGTCCCTATTGCCAATAGCTGCTCACAACCCTGCTCACCGAAAATATCCGTCAAACGGCAACGATATCGACGAAGTACCAGATAATCAGGGCAAGCTAATACCAGAATCCCCATCGCAAGAAACAACTTCATTAAACGTGTTTCTAATGCCAAAATTTGATACTGACGTGGTTCAAGCTGCTTTAATATAGGAGAAAAAGATAAGTCTTTGCGGCGAAGAATCATGTTATCTATTGCGCCTTGGCAAGATGGAGATTGCTGATACACCTGTTGCCATTGAGATAACTCGAATGTTCTCCACCAAGATGCATGCATCCATTTACCTGGACGCCATACCAACTCATGTAATCGTTGTTGTTCAACCTCAATAATATTATTCATATATTAGGTCTATTTCTTAATACAATTAATAATACAATAGCACTGGTCATTATGGCTGCCACAACTATCCAGGGAAGGTACTTTCGCCATTCCCAGCCATTTTTGGTCTTATCCAGAAACTTCGCCTGTTTATGTCGATAATCAGCCATTTGCATAACGATACTGATATTTTCTACTGTTAAATTTGAGATAGATTTTTGGACCATTCTACGAATTTCTGGCTCTCTACTTTGCATATTGATACCCGGCGCATGCTTAATAAATATTGAAGCGGTAGGCGGCGGTATTTCACGACGATTTACATTGGTACTTTCCGATATAGCAACTTGAGCAATAATAACCCCATCCATACTCAGTAGCATTTTTTCTATATTTTGTTCTTTTAAATAAGTTATTTTTGCCTGTTCTTGTGCTGGAGAAGTGACTAACTGCCCCGGAGGAAATAAATCAGCAATATTTTCTGTTCGTTTATTAGGTAGACCTTGCTGGCGTAATACTTCAACTGCATTGGCAAAATCATCTTTTTCTACATTAATAGTAACGCCGCTTCCCTTAATAATGCTTTTTTCTGCATCAATATTTCTCAGCATCAATAAAGCAATCATCTGATTTGCTTCTTCTTCAGATAAGTCACTATAAAGCTCAACTTTACAACCCGTTAAAAAAAATAAAATTAACACGATAGAACTAAAACGAATAAAAAACTTCATTATTGCATACTTACCAGTTTATTAATTCCTTGAGATAGCTGCCCAGTCACTTTTGCAATTAAATCCACTTCCACCATAGCATTTTTAAGAAAAGATTGTGCCGTTAACATAGTTGCCGGGTTATTCAGAACATCGACAGTTGCTCGTGCATTATTAATTGTATTTGAAATTGACAATGATTTATCTTGTAATGAAGCGATTATCATCTCTTCTGGGTTAAGTGTGGGTTGTTCAAAAAGCATATTTGTAAATAAATCGACATCCTCAGCTCGTTCAATGGAGGGGAGTTTTTCTGTTAATGTTTGCACACCGGCAGTAGATACAGATGTAATATCCATCGTATTAATATCCTATTTTTAATATATTATGAGTATAACAATCAATTATTGCTTATTGTTATATATTCAATAAATTGCTTTAGTAGCTCTGCTTCTGGAGACTTATCACTCTGTAATTTTTCTTCGGCAAGATATAAATTATTCATTCCAATAAGTATGGTTGCATCAATAATATTACAGGCACTTTCATTTTCCGTCAGATATGGCAATACATGACGAATAGCTTCAGCTTGAATATAAAGCCCATTATTTACAGCCGCTAATCCACTTTCAATAATAAGTTGCCTCATACTGAAATCTAATAAATTCATATCTTCTGAATTATCCCTGACAACATATCTTTCACTGCCCGCATAATTGCACTTTCATAACTCACAAAAACAGAATATTGTTGTATCGCAAATTGTGCCTGTAACATCCTTGCTGGGTCATTAAGGTCAGCTGCGGTCACCTTTGATTGCACTTCATTACCCGCTTTATCAACGAGTTGCGAAAGTTGGTTAGTAATCGCTTCTATGTCCATAGTTACTCCCTCGTGTTATAGCTGTTTATTTGAAGCGAACGATTGCGAAATTGCTTTGGACTACAATTTATGTAACGACGGAATCTATCCGTAAAATGGGCATGACTTGAAAACCCGCATTCTATGGCAATATCAATGACTCTCATGGATGTTGTACTTAACAGTTTCTTTGCATGTTTTATCCGTCGCTCCAACAACCAGCGTTTAGCTGTTTGACCATATGTACATAAAAATAACTCATTAAACTTACGCACAGGTAAATCAAATTCCTGAGCTAAGCGAACAACGGACCACTGACGCATAAAATGGTTTTCAATAAAACTACAAAAGTCTTTATTACCTGAAATATATTTATAAAGTAGAGAGGAAAAATATACGTTATCTAACCCTAAACAATAAGTATAAGCAAAGTGTAAAAAATTATCCTCTGAAAGCTGCAATAGATAGGTAAAAACATCCAATACATTCCTTTCTGCTCGAATAATTCTAATGGGTTCAATTGAATAAGTTATTTTTTCTTGAGGAATCAATAGGTTAATTATTTCAGGGTAAACCTTATGTAAACTGCTCGAATCAAAGTCTACAGATAATAGCTGATTCTTTAATATCGACTCTACTATAATTGCCTCATCATTGGTAATGACTAAACAATTTTCTGGGAATGTATAGGTTTTTCCATTCAAAGATAACTGACCTGAGTTTTTGCTGATAATAAACTTTATCGCAGACATACATTACCCTTATTAATAAAAAGACATTCGTTTATTTTCTAGTAAAAACGCATGAGAAAATATAAGGTATTAACCTGACATCATTGTTCCTCATTAAAACAATAACTAAGCATATAAATTACATATAACATCATAATTGTAAAATCAAAAATGATAGTTTCCATGTAAATTTGAAAAAATTCAAAATTAAAATATTTATTATCTAACTTCTAAATTAAGAAATTTTTATATTTTAACTTTAACAAAAAGGGTAATAACATGGTTTATATAGATTTCGATCAAAACGGGTATTATGAAGGTCAAAATAGCTATTATACACCAACCACTCCCTCAACAGGTGATGTAATAGTAAATAATGGTAATAATGGCATTCAAAATAATAACAATAACAGTATTCAAAATAATAATTATCGAAGTGCCATGACAAATCATTCTCTTATGGGAACAGCCATGGTCACAATGGAAAACATTATGTTGTTATTTACTGAATTAGCAAATTCTAAATTTGAAGCCATGTCAAAGAAAACAGAAGTTTCTCGTGATGCACAAGATATGGCGAATCGAGTTGACCGTATTATTGCTGATTTAGATAAACCAGACTCTACTGGAGAGCTTCCACCTGATGTCATTCATTATATGCGCGTTAACAATATCATGATTGATGGCAACCAAAATATTGATGACTTTATGCAAGGAAAAAATGGCAAATTAGATAAAGGTGACCTCACTGCCGTTAAATCAGCTTTAGAATCAGCTTCCGGTCGTGCTTCTGATTTTGTTCAACAAAGCCAACTTAAACTACAGCAACTCATGCAAAACTTTAATACCGCAGTCACAATGGCAAACAGTATCCAAAGCATGAATGCTGAATCAACTAAATCAATCGCTCAATCTATTCGTTAACAGCCTAAAAATAAATTGATAGCTATCTATAAAACCAAATATCGTAGGATTAAAGATGCAACAATTAGATCAATTTCAAAGCATGCTTAACGAACTGCAACGTTGCAGAATAAATGTTAAAAAGCAAATTAATGAATTCAAAGTACTACAGAATGAAATTAGCGAGTTACATAAAAAAGCAGATAAGGACCCAATTGCTTTACGTAAGTTAGCGAAATTTAATGATGTAATGCAAAGTGATATTGGAGCAGAAAAAATCATTAAAAAATCAGAAGAAGTAAAACTGATTTTTAATCAATTAAGCAAACAATTTAAACAACTTTCTGTTGAAAATACGGGTCAAAACAGAGACCTTTTTTCACCAGAAAAAAACAAAAGTGTAGTTAAAAAACAGTATCGTACTTTCGTCTAATTAACGTTTTGATACTTTTATCATCATGAGATTTATATGCCAAAAACAGTTAGCACTCTGTCACAAAATGAAAATAGCGACAATTTGCAGCATTTTTTAGCGCGTGGTGGTTCTTTAAAACTAATTGCTGGCTTAGATAGCCAGCAATTAGAACGACTCTATGCATATGCCAACCAATTGTTTAATGCCAATGATTTTTCCGCTGCACGCAATATTTATTATCTATTAACTTGTTTAGAACAATGGAACCCCGAAAATTTACTTGCTCTAGGGTTATGCCATCAACGTTTAGGTGAACATGAAAATGCCATAAATAACTTCGTACGTGCAGGGACGATTAAAATAGATGACCCTCGCCCCGCCTTTTTTACAGGCCTCAGTTATCACTTGCTGGGTAATACTGAATACGCAAATAAAGCATTTCATGCTGCCATTCGCTGGTGTAATGACTTAAAAGAGTATCAAGAAATCAAACAAAGTGCTCAAAAAATGCTAAATCCAATATCGGAGATATCACAATGACAATGCTTCTTGAGCGTTCTCTTTATCGAACAGATATATCTACAGAAAATAGGTTACATGATATATCGACCACTTTACCTAAAAGTACTCATCAGACAACCCCTTTGCAATTTGGTGAGTTAAATAATGTTGCTACAGCGCAAAATACACCAATGATAAAACTGGCAACTCCACGAGCCAGTAAAGAAGAGGTTTCTCAAACACAAGCTGCTTCTGATCTAGAAGAGGTATTCCAAACATTACAGCAGCTCTCTCCTGATAATGAAAGAAATAATACATCTAACCCTATGCTAAATATGTCTTTAGCCAAAATTGAAGGGTTACCAATGAACTCAATGTTTGCCGCATCATTACTACTCGTTGGTCAGGTTTTAGGGGACATTGCCTCAACTAAAGGGGAAATGCTTGAAATTCTGACTAAAAAACAAGACATGCTACGAATGGAAGAAGTCAAAAATATTCGCGAGCAAATGGAAAAAGCCGTTGAACAACAAGATAAAGCCAGAAAAGCCGGTGTTTTTGGTGTTATTTTTGACTGGGTTATTGCCGCAGTAGAAGTTGTCGTCGGTGTGACCAAAATGGTTGGTGGCTTCTTATCAGGTAATGCCATGATGGCTGCAAGTGGAAGCATGGACTTCATGGCTGGGCTTGCAGGTATTGGCAAAGCGGTAGCCAATACCATGGCGCTGATAGACCCCAATAACGCTGAAAAATATCATGCTGCGGCCAACAAGTTTGCTATCACACAGATGTCATTTGAACTTATGGGGGCGGCTATTGATATTACCAGTGCAGTGCGTAATGCAATCGCGACTAAAATTGTTCCAAAAGTGGCAACTCAAGTCTTAAAAGAAGGAGCAGGAGAAGCACTAAATGTGGCAATAAAAGAAGGCAGTCAAACAGCCATTAAAGGGATAGCTAAATCAGTTGGCCAAGAAGTCAGTACGCAAATTGGTAATCAAATTATCAATCAACTAGGGAAGCAAGCTGCTGAAAAAGCAGGAAAAACAATATTTAATAAAATGATTGATTCATTTTCACAAAAAGCAATAGAAGAACTTGTCACTAAATCCGTTGAAAAAGCGGCAAAGAAAGCAGCTAAAAAAGTGGCTAAAGATGGAATAGAACTAACCACAGAGCAATTGATTAGCAATACTACCAGACAAATACAAAAAGATGTTTTAAAAGCCGTCAGTAAAGCATCAGTATCTCGCGTTGATATGTTTTTGCAAACATCCCGAGGTGTGATATCAGGCGCACAGCAAGTAACGATAGGGTCTTTAGAAATCCAAAAGGCAAAATTACAAAAACAAATTGACCAATTAATGCTAGATCAAACTTGGCTGCAAAATATGTTTGAATTCTTTGAAAGAGAAAAAGAAGAAACCGTAAAAAAAGTACGCTCATTGCAAGAAGACAAAGCCGCTGTAGTTCAAGATGGTACTAAATTACTAAGTACGATAGCATCAACCCAAGCACATATCGCTTCTTCAATGGTTTAATGCTATGCATACCACTTCAATAACTCATGAGCACCCGAATAGTGAATTTATTGATTATTTTTCAACGAAAAGAGAGGAAAATCAATCAAACGCAATATTCGTTTCTAACGGGAGCTTATTAGCACCTTTACTTAGAAACTTAAGCGAAAAACCATTAAGTTCAGAACTTATCGAGGTGGCACTGAGTGAAGTCGCTATTGCATTAAATACTGTCAGAAACAACCTTCCCCAACAGCAAATATTATTATCTCAATTAGAAGAGGCAGCTCCCGGTAGTTTTTCCAACTGTATACCCGAAAATGCAGATTGGAACGATGCCATTAAACCAATAAATTCACATTGTAATAAAACAAGGTTTACAGATATCACTTCATTATTAATTGAATTAATAGGAAAAGTTGGTGAAAGTATGCGCAAAAGAGGAGAGCAAGTGCTACCTCTTTTATGTACTGTATATATGGTAAATTATACATTAGGCCATATGAGTGCCGAGTTAATTAACCAGAGTACAATAAATTCCAGTAAACAAGTATTTACTGATGCACTAAAACAAATATCAACCTCAGGAGTGAATTATCATTACTCCCCAGAAAATAAAAACCATCCAACAGTGACTATTCCAGAAATAAATAAAACGACTTCATGCAAAAGTGAAGTTTTAAATGAGGGGGTGAGTTCCATACAACAAGTATTCGCCCAACAATTAAATGACTATACTGAATTAGGTAATCAAATTACCAACATCAGTCATTCCATACTAGACTCGTTAGAGTCTATTGACTCTAATACAATTAAGTCATTAATTAATGACACAAGCTGTTTTATTAACATAGATGACGGGTTAATTGCATCGGCAATTAGCAATAATGATAACGCTTATTTAAATTTCTCTAGAAAATAACTAATTACCTTAAATAAGGATTAAAAATGAATAACATCAACTCAAATACAATAGATATAGAACAAATATGTCCAAATCAATCTGATATAAAAAACGCTTCGATATCCTCATCAACGAATGTTTATGCCATGATGGATGCCATCATTTCAATGCTACAAAAAATGAATAGTGACATTCGCGATATGCAACGTGACTTCTTTGCATCTCAACAAAGCACCGCATTCAAAAAAGAGCTCACGGCAATATCGACCAAACAGGATTCAATACAACTTAATTATAAAGCAGCTTTATCCAACGCTATTGCAAAAACAACTTCAGGCGTCGTCAGTATCGGTGGTGCAGGCTTCGGCATGGCTAAGGGGGCAAGTCTAGGTGGTGAGTTTATTTCCGCAGGGACTAACGGGATTGGAAAAATGGTAGAAGGGTCGGTATCAGTAAGTATGGCGAGTACAACTCGTGATGCACAAAAAAAACAATTATTAGGCGATTTTCAGTCTAACTCAGCGATTGAGTACCATAAATTGCTCTCAAATACAGCCGATAAAGCCTCTGAAGCGTCAAAACGTATGTTAGATATAACACGCGAAATTATATCATTACAAGAAAGAATTACATCCTCTGTAAGAATGTAAATATTGCAAATAGAATAATGACTATACTAAATTAAGAAAGAATACAAAATATGGCTCAATTAGATGCAGTCACCGAGTATTTATATAGAAAAGGGAAGCAGCCTCAAAAAGCTTTCTTTAATAATAGCAGTATTTTTATTGGTTGGAAGGTTGAGTTCACTCATTTTGAATTAACTTATAGGTTAAATGATAAAGAACTAATAATTTGTGACTTTTCCTCCACAGCACATTCAAAAAATAAAAGAATGGCAACCATTTCATTTATTAAATTTATTCACGAATTAGAATCTTGCTGTTTTGATTTTAATTCCATTCGTGGGTTACTGTTAGCTAGCCCGAACCCTGAAGTTACGGAACTCAGAGAGCGGTTAGCTCAATCACTTTTATCCCAAGGTGCAGAGTGGGAGATGATTAATGGTGATAATTGGCTAGTATATTTATTAAATAAAAATAGAATATAAATTAAATATTTTATTTATATATATTAATTTAAATAAAAAATATTATTTGACATCCATAGCTATTTATCGATAAAAATGTAATCAATAATAATTGAATCTATACTTTTAATATGAAGAAAAAAGTTTTATTAGTCGAAGACCATGAACTATTAAGTGCTGGTATTAAGCATTTTCTTTCATATCTTCCTGAGTATGAAGTTATCGGTGTTGTCTGTAATGGCTTACAGGTCTATGAAACCTGTCAGAAATTAAATCCCGATCTTGTTATATTAGACTTAGGCTTACCTGGCATGGATGGTATTGACGTCATTTGTCGGCTAAAACAACGTTGGCATGACCTCAATATTATTGTACTGACAGCAGATCGGGAGGAGCATCGGGCCTGTTCTGCACTGAATGCGGGCGCTATGGGGTATGTTTTAAAGAATAGCTCGCAGCAAACCTTATTATCAGCCTTGCAATCTGTTGTCTTTATGAATCGAGTTTTTATTGACCCTTCTTTAAGTGAAGCTCAAATATTTGAGTTAACCCAAACTAAAGAACCAGTACGACTAACAACTCGGGAAAGGCAAATATTAAAGCTAATCTCAGAAGAACGCCGTAACCGCGATATTGCAGAAGATTTAAAAATCACCATAAAAACAGTTGAAACACACCGTCTTAACTTAATGAGAAAACTAGGTACACACAGCTCCGTGGGGCTCGTCAAATGGGCATATCGATTAGGTATTTGCTAATTCAAGATATTTTAAATAGAAAATTATTTTTTACGACTAATACTAATATACTTAATCCATTGAAAAATAATGGTTAAATTTTTAATCTCATATAAATCATATAATTGCGTTATTAATTATAAGATATATCATTTTGGTCAAAAATAATGCTTTACAAACGATAGTGATAACTATTATCATTATCATCACCTCCTCAATACGGTTACTTAGTCACCTTTTGTTGGGGGTACGACATTGCTCACATTGCTTCCAGTGTTTACTTTAGCCAGCCTTGCGCTGGCTATTTTTTTACCTGATACAGCAGTTCTGTAATATGTTCACTATCGAATCTTCCTCATCTAACGATTTATCTCATCCAACAATGGCATACTTATTCAAATTATTTGAACTCTATGGTTAATGGTAGCTACTTTTCTCTAAGTGAAAACAGGTTAAACTATCATCAATACATTAAGAGTGAGTTCAACCAAAGTTGAAGTCCGTAAAGGAGATAACACTATGATCTATCTACGTAAAGCAAATGAACGAGGTCATGCTAATCATGGTTGGCTCGATAGTTGGCACACTTTCTCATTCTCTAGTTACTATGATGAAAATTTTATGGGGTTCTCAGCACTAAGGGTGATTAACGAAGACTTTATTGCTGCAGGCCAAGGTTTTGGGACACACCCGCACAAAGATATGGAAATTTTAACCTATGTGCTTAATGGCACGGTGGAACATAAAGACAGCATGGGCAATATGGAGCAAATTCCCGCAGGTGAATTTCAAATTATGAGTGCAGGCACCGGTATTCGTCACTCAGAATATAACCCGGACAATGAAAAAGAACTGCATTTGTACCAAATTTGGATTATCCCTGAAAAAACAGGTATTGAACCACGTTATGAACAAAAGCGTTTTGATTCAAAAGATGGCAAACAACTTGTGCTTTCACCAAATGCGCAAGATGGTTCATTAAAAGTCTATCAAGATATGCAATTATGGCGTTGGGCATTGCCCGCGGATCAAATACAAACTCACAACATTGCAGATAAACGAGTTGTATGGATTCAAGTGGTAAAAGGGACTGTAGAAGTCAATGGGCAACAAGCCACAACTAGCGACGGCTTAGCAATTTGGCAAGAAAACAGCCTAACGATTAAAGCAGATGAAGACAGCGAAATCTTATTATTTGATTTACCTGCCGCTGAATAACACGCCTAAAACAACAAAGGCTCTACCTTAGGTAGAGCCTTTTTCATGAAAATATACATTCAACGATTACAGTTTCGGACCTGCTTTAACTAATGCTTCACCCGCTGGGGTATCCGTATATTTATCGAAATTCTTCACGAAACGCTCAGCTAAATCTTTGGCTTTTTCATCCCACTGTGCTCTGTCTGCATAAGTATTACGAGGGTCAAGGATATTAGTATCCACACCAGGTAATGCTGTTGGGACTTCTAAATCGAAGACTGGCAATTTAATCATGTCAGATTTTTCAATATCACCGCTTAAAATAGCATCAATGATTGCACGGGTATCTTTAATTGAAATACGTTTACCCGTACCGTTCCAACCTGTATTCACTAAATATGCTTTCGCACCTGCTGCTTCCATACGTTTAACTAATACTTCTGCATATTGTGTTGGGTGCAACGATAAGAATGCAGCACCAAAACATGCTGAGAAAGTAGGCGTTGGCTCAGTCACACCACGCTCTGTACCCGCGAGTTTGGCGGTAAAACCAGAAAGGAAATGGTATTGAGTTTGTTCTGGCGTCAAACGAGAAACTGGTGGTAAAACCCCAAATGCATCCGCCGTCAGGAAGATAACTTTTGTCGCATGGCCTGCTTTAGAAACAGGTTTTACAATGTTATCAATGTGGTAAATCGGGTAAGAAACACGGGTGTTTTCTGTTTTTGAACCATCATTGAAATCAACCGTACCATCTGCTAACACCATGACGTTTTCAAGCAATGCATCTCGTTTGATAGCACCATAGATATCTGGCTCTGCTTCTTTAGACAGATTGATAGTTTTCGCGTAGCAACCGCCTTCGAAGTTGAATACGCCGTCATCATCCCAGCCGTGCTCATCATCACCGATTAACTTACGTTTTGGATCAGTCGACAGTGTGGTTTTACCTGTTCCTGATAAACCGAAGAAAATAGCAACATCGCCTTTTTCGCCGACGTTAGCAGAGCAGTGCATAGAAGCAATACCTTTCAACGGCAGAAGGTAGTTCATCATTGAGAACATCCCTTTTTTCATTTCGCCGCCGTACCAAGAGCCGCCGATCAACTGCATACGCTCAGTCAGGTTGAACGCTACAAAGTTTTCAGAGTTTAGCCCCTGCTCTTTCCAGTTAGGGTTAGTACATTTAGCACCGTTCATCACAATGAAGTCAGGCTCAAAACCCACTAACTCTTCATCTGATGGCCGAATGAACATGTTTTTAACGAAGTGTGCCTGCCAAGCAACTTCAGTGATGAAACGGACTTTTAGACGAGTGTCGGCATTAGCGCCACAGAATGCATCAATGATAAACAAACGTTTACCTGACAGCTGTTCTGTCACGATATGCTTGAGATCCGCCCAAACTTCTTGTGACATTGGCTTATTGTCGTTTTTACCTTTACCTTGGTCTGCCCACCACACTGTATCGCGAGTCACATCATCACGAACAATGTACTTATCTTTTGGTGAACGACCGGTAAAAATACCTGTATCAACCGCAACTGCACCTAAGGTGGTCACAGTACCGCGCTCATAACCTTCTAGCCCGGGCTTAGTTTCTTCCGTGAATAATAGCTCGTAACTTGGGTTATAAACCACTTCAGCCACATCATGAATACCGTACTTTTCAAGTTCCTTCAGGGTAATGCTTTTAGCGCTCATTATATTGCTCCTGGTAAACATAATTAATCTGCGGATGATCATAATTCTTTACGACTAATTAACAGCGATTGCTATCAAAGAATTGAAAATGTATAATTTTTTTTAATTCATAATGAGACTTAGAGCACGTAATAATGCTTTAAAATTATAAAAAAAAGGTGCAGAATTGCACCCTTGTCACATAATTAGGTTGCTAAATCGTATCAGTGAAGTTGCTGATTTAGCTCATTATTTAACCCTTGAATATCGGATTCAATAAATACATAGTGTGAGCCACAAAATTCACACTCCATATCAATTTTCCCATCTTTTTGCAAAATATCCTTAACATCTTCCTTTGGTAAAGTTGCTAATGTACTTTCGCAACGCTCCCTTGAACATGTACAACGAAACTCCACAGTTTGAGGGTCATACAAGGTGACATCTTCTTCATGATAAAGACGATGTAAAACCTCTTTCACATCTAATGTGCTGAGCTCTTGACCTTTAATTGTCGCAGTGAGTTGCACAAGATGGTCAAAAATATCATGGCTGGTTTCGTCAGCCGCGGGTAAAACTTGCAACAACATCCCACCAGCAGTCGCTTTACCGTCTACCTCACCTACACGAATAAATAAACGAGTCGGTAGCTGTTCAGATTGGCGGAAATAAGCATCAATACTTTCCTCAATAGAGTCGCCTTCAATCGCAACAATACCTTGATAACGCTCACCTTGGGTCGGTGTAATGGTGATCACAATAAACCCGTTGCCAACCATTTGCTTCAGTGTGCTACCAGCAACAACAGGGCCATCAATACGGGCAACGCCACGCATTTGCTGTAAGTTATTACCGTTGATAACCGCTAGCTTAACTGGCCCATCACCTTGGATTTGAACAGTAATATCACCATCAAACTTTAATGTTGCTGTTAATAAGCTAGTTGCAACGAGTAATTCACCTAATAAGCCTTTTACTGCGGCAGGATAGTCATGATTTTCTAAAATACGTTCAAAAGTGTCATCGACACTGATCATTTCCCCACGAACAGAATGTTGTTCAAATAGAAAACGATGGAGTAAATCTTGCTTTGCCATAATATCTCTCTATTACTCTGGCCATCATTAAGACGGCTCATGAGAATTTGTATGTTTAAACTTTAACAGAGTGCGCCGTTCTTTTTTATCCGGGCGCCGATCTGGGTGTGGCATCGTCAGCGCATTCATTTTCCGCGCTTGCGTTAATTTTTCCCGTTGAGCAATACTTTCTGTTGTTTCACAGTAAAGTCGCTGTGCGTCCGGAGCTCCTCGGCGCTGACTGCTAATTTCAATAATTTCAACTATTCGCTCATCATTACCTTGCCTAAGCTTAATTAACGCTCGCAGTTCAACAATTTTGCCAGGTTTTGTTCTCTGCCCATTGTAATGTACTTTGCCGCCTTCAATCATCTCTCGAGCAATTGCACGGGTTTTATAAAATCGCGCAGCCCACAGCCATTTATCGAGGCGTACAGGTTCTACAGAAGGTTGATTCATAGTGCCTCCTCAAAATCAGTCTGAATCAAACTAAGTTGAGGCTCCCACTATTTTCGGGATAACACTATCGACGATAGGAAGGATTATTAGCCTCAAAGCACTTATCATAATATTGTGTAATATTACGCAAACGCTTCTTATTATTCAAAATACGCAGCACAATCAGTGAGCCATTGAGCAATGCACAAGCCATCAAAAACAGTACAAAAAGCGAGCTACATACATACTGGGATACCACAGCTGCATTTGGCTCCTCATGTAAAGTAATGTGCAATGTGCCATTAGCATCCGTAGACAGATTGGTAATTATACCTTCAATATTAAAAGGTGTATTACTCAGAAGGCTCGATAACCTCTGTAGTTCATACCAACGCTGCAACGGTGACAGTTCATTAAAGGAAGCCCCTGATATCAAATCAACTAAAGGCTTATTCTCATCGCTAATCAATAACACGCCTCCAGGTGGCGGACTATTAATTTTCCGTACTTCTCTGTCTATTTCTGCCTTAATAAATTCATATGTGGTGTCTTCTACGATGTTTTCCAAGGCCTCTGCACTTCCTGCGCGTAATAAAACATGCGCTCCGTTCAATTTTCCAGCAGAAGCTTTACTCACCAGAGTTGGCCAATCCTCAGTGCTTCCAAGATTCATTAAGGCACTTTTTAGCTTTAGGCAGCGATTAGAAGTATGACACAGCTGTTCGGTATTCAGAATAATGGCAGAGAAATCAAAGATAATATTCATACCTGATTTCATGATATCACGCTGTAATCTAGGGTTAACACCAACGGCGTTTTTATCCGGGTGTAATTGGCTTTTAACCGTATTGAGTAATAAAATTGACTGTTCAACCACCTCAGACTGGGGCTCTGTTAGTAAACGGACATCGCTCCAATAAAGACCTGAACAATCAAACGGCACAAACTGTGCTTGGTTTTCTTTATTCAAATTAGGAGGTCGGTAACACATCCCTTTCCCTTGAGCCACTAACGTATCCCCAATTTTAAGTTGGCGGGAAGCGAGGTCACTTGGGTTTTCAACGGTAATTTTTTCTGTGCCGCCAAACCAAGCAAAACCTAGTTTTATAGGTAAACTCATTGATTGATATGAAAAAACTAATACTATGGCAAACAAGGCACCTATTAGCATCAACACATTTTTTTTGAATCGTTTGTAAGGGTAATAACGTTCTTCTTCATGCAAAGAAAGGTATTTTCCATGTCTGACAACCTCACCCGATGCATAAAAATCAATATTAACAGGTTGATTTGATTCATATTTTAAATAATTTTCCCAATGAGCTGGATAATGTAAATCAATACCGCCAATTGAGGTGTTCGTAGAATATTTTTTATCTAACTCACCATAGAGTTCCCAACGCTTTGGTTCCCCATGAATACACTGAATATCTTGGTATTTACGAGGAAACATTCTTGAGCGAAATAAGACCAACAGCCCGCTAACAAAACAAATAATCGTAATCACCAAGCCCCACTCCTGTAACAAAGGAATAGAAATCAGCGTTAAATAGCCAAACAAAAAGCTTAAACAAACAATCGCGGCACCAAGCCAGCCTGTAGAATTATGAAGTCGATGCTCTTCAACTGTTTCCTTACGAACCCGTAGCCGCTCGATATTTTGTTGACCACGTTCTTGAATAGCTGCCTCAGGCCAGTCTGAACCCAAACTTTGTTCTTCCTGCCACTCGTGACTAAAATCCCTTAAGGAATGACTATTGATGGAGATAATTAACGGTAAGTGATCGGTCTCCACAATTTCCATAACATTTTGACGTTGTAAGAAAGGTTCGAGCTGTGAAGGTAACTGAACCTCAATCGTATCAATAAAATAGCGCCAACTATTCCCTTGCTCTTGGCGTAAATTAAAACGCGTCAGTGAATGGCAAACGGTCGCAATAATCGAGTTTTTTTTGATTTGCCACGGAAGTTGAGAGGGAGTCATTGATACAGATAAACAATAATTTAAGTACTGGGATATTATCTGGTAGTCTGAATCAATCATTTTTCTGAAGGAAGGAGCTGCTACTGAGGGTATTTGATAGACAGCAGAACGCCGCCCCCGCCTGAAATAAAGGAAGGAAGCCATTATAGTTAGGCTAATAACAATTATAGCCGTTATAATGACATGGTTTAGCATTGTTTCCCCAATGAAAAATGAATAAGAAAAGCATAGCAACCCTGCTGCTTTCTCAAAATAAGCCAATTCCTATTCTATTTATGGTTTTTGTTTTAAATTACAATATGTTGTAAAAAAATATTTTATTTATTTATCTGTGCTATGTTTATGCGATGGTTATACTAGCAGCATTTTATCTACTCGATAATATCTATCATTTTTTTTTGATATAGGTCATAGTTAGAGTACTAGGTAAATGTGCCACATAAATAAATGAAATACGCTTTTAGCAATAGATTTCACTCATCCTGTTCGGAAATCGTTATGACAGAGTTAAAAAAACCTAAAATCTTGAATATTCAAGATGTTGCTCAATCAAAATTATTCAGCATCCAGTCAGTTGATCTCGAATTTAGCAACGGTGAAAAACGAGTCTATGAAAGAATGCGCCCAGCAAAACGCGAAGCTGTTCTTATTATTCCTATTATGGGTGATAACCTAATCCTAATCCGCGAATACGCAGTCGGGATTGAAAACTATGAATTAGGGTTCCCTAAAGGCGCTATAGACCCCGGCGAAGTCGCTCTAGAAGCTGCACAGCGTGAGCTTAAAGAAGAAATTGGTTATGGTGCTAATAATATTATTCAGCTAGCCAAGCTCACCATGTCCCCCTCTTACTTTTCAAGTAAAATGAATATCCTCGTAGCTGAAAACTTATACCACGAAAAACTCGAAGGTGACGAGCCGGAACCACTACAACAAATAATCTGGCCTATATCACGCATGATGGAGTTGCTAGAGCACCCTGACTTCAACGAGGCAAGGAATATTAGCGCACTTTTCTACCTTGAGCGTTACTTAAAAAGTAGTAAGTAATAATACATATATTCTGTATTTTTTTCATGCCCACCTTAACTTTCATGATAAAAAAACACCCCATGTTCTTAGTCAACAATGGGGTGCGTTAAACAAGGCAATAACCCTAAAATAACTCTTGAGTAGAGCCACTTTCTGTTGAAATTGTTGTTCCAACTTCTTGTATTGCATGTTCTTTCGGTTCGGTTCCTTCAATAAAGTATTCTCTACGGGAAGAGCCTAATTTACCTGTACGACTATCAATCGATACCGAAATCACACCTTTAGGTGGCTTCATTGTTTTCACTGGCACCCCCTCTAAGATGGATTTCATAAAATCATCCCACATCGGCTGAGCACTTTTCGCCCCTGCCTCACCGCGACCGAGTGTTCGTTTATTATCATCAAAACCAATCCACGTCGATGCGACTACATCCGGGCCATAACCAGAGAACCAAGCATCTTTTGAGCTATTGGTTGTTCCTGTTTTACCACCAATATCACGGCGACCACCTAAATCTCTTGCCGCACGCCAGCCAGTTCCAGACCAGCCAGGTTCCCCATAGATATTCGTCATCATCGCATCCCTAATTAAGAAAGCGAGAGGCGTATTTATCACATGCGGTGCATACCGGTCATCAGAATTTGCGTCAGTATTCCCAGCAGTCGCCAGCTCCATTGTAGGCTCTTGTACCACTGCGTTATTACCGGATTGTGTCACTTCCTCTGTTGATTCATCATCAATACCTTTAATCGCAATCGTACGTTCTGTATCACCATAAATAACTGGAATATGAGTGCAATCTGGGCAAGCTAATTTTGGTTTCGCTTCAAAGATGACTTCATCATTATGATTTTCGATCTTCAAAATATAATATGGGTCAATAAGGTAACCCCCATTCACCATAACAGCATAACCACGTACCATTTGCATTGGCGTAAATGAAGGTGCACCTAATGCCAACGCTTCTGTACGGTTAATATTCTCAGGTGGGAAACCAAAGCGAGTCAAATAATCGGCTGCATAATCAACGCCCATAGCCCTCATTGCTCGCACCATAACTACGTTTTTAGATTGCCCTAACCCTTGACGCAAACGGATAGGACCATCATAACGAGCAGGGGAATTTTTTGGACGCCAATCTGAGCCCGCACCCGCATCCCAACGGCTAATCGGCACATCATTTAATAATGATGATAACGTCAAGCCTTTATCCATTGCTGCGGTATAAAGAAACGGCTTAATATTTGAACCAACTTGGCGTAAAGATTGAGTAACGCGGTTAAATTCACTCATATTAAAATCAAACCCACCAACAAGGGCAATAATAGCCCCATCGTTAGGATTCAATG
Source organism: Providencia sp. NPDC089933 (assembly GCF_049545585.1). NCBI lineage: Bacteria > Pseudomonadati > Pseudomonadota > Gammaproteobacteria > Enterobacterales > Morganellaceae > Providencia > Providencia sp. NPDC089933. Next base: position 26,204 of record NZ_JBMWDT010000015.1, on the reverse strand, counting down.
CAACAAATGCGGCATTAACATCTGGTACTTGCCCTAACCACCAGTTGTCTTTAACTTTACGCACCCAAATTTGTTCGCCAGCTTGTACCACTGCATTAACGGCTCTTGGTGAGGCGCCTTGTTGCGTATCCGATATAAACTTACGAGCCCAACGTACACCAGCCATCGTAATTGAAATTTGCGAACCATCAGCCAACATGACCTGAGCTTCAGACCCTGTTGCCGATACAACAACCCCTGGCATCAAAGGGCCATAGACTGGCATCTTTTTCAATTTTTCAATAATTTTATCTGATGCCCAAGCTGTTTCTGTTGGTTTCCATAACACATCAGCAGGGCCACGATAACCATGGCGAGTATCATAATCGATCAAGTTATTACGTACCGCGGTTGTTGCCGCTTCCTGATCTTTACGGATCACCGTGGTATATACTTTATACCCGTCAGTGTAGGCGTCTTCACCGTATTTATCATACAGTGTTTGGCGAGCCATCTCGGCTAAATAAGGTGCGGAAAAATCTATTTTTGGTGCATGATAAGAAGCAACTATTTTCTCATTTTTCGCTTGTTCATACTGATCTCGCGTAATATATTTTTCTTCAAACATACGAGAAAGTACGACATTACGGCGGTTTACCGCGCGATCATACGAATAAAGAGGGTTAAACGTTGATGGTGCTTTAGGCAAACCTGCAATCATTGCAATCTCACTGAGCGTCAACTCATCAACAGTTTTACCAAAATACACATAAGCAGCAGCCCCAACACCATAAGCGCGGTTACCCAAATAAATTTTATTTAGGTATAGCTCCATAATTTCATCTTTAGTAAAAAGCTGCTCAATACGAATCGCCAAGAAAGCCTCTTTAGCTTTACGCATAAGGGTTTTTTCAGGGCTTAAATAAAAATTCCTCGCCAGTTGCTGAGTAATCGTACTCGCCCCTTGAGATGCATGACCCGATGAAGCCATCACCGAAACAGCCCGAAAAATACCAATTGGGTCGATGCCGTGGTGGTCATAAAAACGGCTATCTTCGGTTGCGATGAATGCTTTTACCATCAATGGTGGAATTTCTGTCAGCGGTAATGGAATACGACGTTTTTCACCGTATTGAGCAATCAGTTCATTATCAGCGCTGTATACCTGCATTGGAATTTGCAGACGGATGTCTTTCATTGTTGCTACATCAGGCAACTCACCTTCAACATATTTATACATGCCATATATCGAAGCGGTTCCCAAAAAAATGCAACAGAAAACAAGAATAAAAAAATATTTTACGAACTTCACCTGAAAATTCCCATGCCTGGCAAACAAGAGGGTTTAGATATCACTAACGCATAGTATAAAGCTTATACAGCACAATAGAAAATGTAATTTATTGGTTAATGATAAGGAAATTAACTATGTACACATCAAAATGGAACATTGGAATCGACCTATATCAAAGCAAAATTCAGCTAGTTGCCGCTAAACGTCGCAAGAAACACTGGTCTTTGTGTGAATGCTGGCAACAACAACTTCCCTTCGAAATTGCTGACAAATCAGACCATGAACAATACAAGATTCTACTGAATATTTTAATACAATGGCGTCAGAAATTACCTAAAAACTGTTCTGTATCTATCGCATTACCTGCAGTTAGGACACTAAAACAACAATTTGCATTACCTAGCCAAATTAATCTACAGCAACCAGAATTAGGTTGGTACCTACAACTGCAAGCTGAAAAACGTTTTCCTATGCATGCTCAAGAACTGGCAATGGATTATAGAGTAATCAATCAACACGTTTATTTTAATGGGGCTCGAAAATCAGAAATTAACTTTTGGCAAAAATTATTAGCAGAAAGCGGATTCAATCTACTGGCAATTGATGTCGCCCCCGTTGCGCTGCGTTATGTTGCTCGCCATGCGGGCTTACCCGATGAAAGCTGGCTAGTTCACTATAGGCAAGGTGAGTGGCTGTGGTCTGGCCCTATTAGTCAACCCGCCAACTATAACCATCTACCCGACACCGAAACCCCGACGCTATCTGCATTATTGTCTTTACTCAACCAAGAAGAGTCATCACCGATATTACCCATTTACCTCATTACCGACCATCAAAACATTCATGATAAACATAGCATTGAAGCAATACATAGCTGGGAGTTACGCCAAGCTTTTCAGCATAACAATCTTAAAATCCCCCATCAGTTAGGGGATTTTGTGATAGCAGCAGGGCTAGCATTACGGCATGGAGATATTTAACTCATGGGGTTATCAAAACTATATCAAGTTAACTTTCTGCCTTGGCGGCAGCAGCAAATTGCGAAGAAACAACGGTTATTTATTATTTTTTCTCTGGTTGCTGGTTGCTCAGTGCTTATCACTTGTTGCTTTTTAGTCTTTTTTCACCAATTGGAAATTGAAAAGCAACAAAAAATAAAATATCACCATCAACAACAATATGAGCAAACGCAACAGTTAGCACAACGAGTATCTCTCCAGAAAAAACAACTACTCGAATTGATTAGCCAAAAAAACAGATTGGATGAGGTTATGAACAATAACCAGTTTTTACTCAAATTATTACAAGACTTGCCATTAATCACACCATTAAAAAGTTGGCTTACTACCGTCCAATTAGTTGATAATAAAATAGAAATAAAAGCCCGCAGTTATGACTTCCAAAATGTTAGCTTACTAAGCCCTAAGCTTAAAGAGCGAGGGCTAAACCACATCCAATTAAAAAAGCTCAGCCGTACAAACCAAGTACACCGGTTACATTTAACCGCTATACGCCAAGGAGAAGCTAATGAGTGAATCACTTCATGCTTTTTGGTATCGCCCTTTTTGGCAGCAAACCATACCCATTTGGCTATTTATCAGTTTATTTTTATTTGCAGGCTATTTTTCATACTGGAAAGAAAATGAAATACTACGTCTTGAATTAGAATCGGAAAACAATAGTTTAATTGAAAAAATAACAAAAGAAACCAGACAATTACAGCACTTTCCGCCCTTACATCTATTAGAACAGCAAGCAGATGTTCTAAAGCAAATTGTCGATGCTAAAGGTGAACCACTAGAACTACTTTCACAACTTAATACATTACTGAACCATTCAACTGTCATCTTAAACCAACTACAACCAACGAGTAGCCATGGCTATTTCCTCGAAGTTCAAGGGGATTTCATCAGTGTCTATCGCTTTATAGAGCAACTTCTCACTTTGCCTAATACTCAACGATACCGTTACTCAGATATAAAATTAACTTCAAAGCAAGGTGCCATACTCGCATCAGTCACTTTTTCATCAATTAACCACACTTTCGCTATCAAGGATGATAATAGTAATGAATAGAAAGTTAATTAACACACCGATACTCGTAGCTATCATAGGGTGTTTCTTTTTGCCTGCTTTTTGGCTATCAGCTCAAGAAATACGAGACCCATTTGCGCCTTTACATCCCGTAGAGGAACAAACACAGTCTAGTCCAGTGATGGCTACGAGCCTATCTTCTCAACATACAGACCCTTTAATTGAAAAAATTTTTCAATTAATTTCAATCGATGCTCTAGAAATACGCACTCAACTAGAGCACCCCAAAACTTTATTGTTATCAAAAAATGCATCTATTCATCATGACCACACCACAAATAGTGTGATAGTCAAAGATAATCAACAGCGAATAGCCTTACTAGAAGAGTGGATAAAACAAAAAGATAAACCCAATAAACAAGTTCAAATAACAGCGCATATTATTAGTAGTAGCCGAACCGCATTACAAGAATTAGGGCTTGAGTGGGGAATATTAGCGGGGAATACAGCCAACAGTCATCTTAACCGTTATAACCGTTATCATTCCGCACCGGGGCAATTTTCGTTTAATGTGTTAAAACTAAGCGATGGGTTACTTGAATTAAAATTAAACGCTTTAGAAAAAGAAAATTTACTCTCCATTATTGCTAGCCCTCGGTTAATCGCCTCACACCAACAACCTGCGAGTATTCAACAAGGTACAGAAATACCCTATGTCACAAGCAATGAAAAGAAAACTCACGTACAATTTAAAGATGCTGTACTAGGTATGGATGTCACCCCGACCATTATCCGCAATGAAAAAGTAGAGTTGAACCTAAAAATTAGCCATAACTCGCCAGATACCGCACTAACCAGTAGCCAAAGTCACCATTTAGCAATAAATAAGCAAGAAATATCAACATCCGTCACTATTAAAAATAATGAAACCCTAATATTAGGTGGCATTTTTCAGCAAAAACAAGAAAAAACAGAGACAGGTTTACCATTTATCTCTCAAATTCCTCTCTTAGGGTCATTATTTACAAATACTGCGGAACATATAGATAGAAGGGTTCTTATTGTTTTTATAACGCCAAAACTTATCAATATTTAACGCGAATAAAATAACACATATACTTCAATGAGTTGAATAAACAATAAGCCAAAGATTAGTCAAAAAAAATATTTTTATGCTATAAACCTACCGGATAAATTTGACGCTGGCGTCGTTTTAGCATACAAGGTTATCCATTGAGTGTTCTAACTATCCGTAGATTAAAGAACAAGCTGTCAGTCGCTTATAAAACAGCCACAACAATTTTGCTCTAAAAATAACAGAAATCATGCGCTACTACCTATAGGCAAAACCTGTTAAAACTATGCTAAACAATGCATTAGGCAATATAGACGGCTCAAACATTGAGACCTGTAATTTTAAATGTGGCACTTTGTTCGCTTAGTGCCGCATTTATATAGTTGCAATTCGGGTTGATGTATTGAGATAATTTTCTTATCTGATCTCACATCATCACTAATGAGGTTTCAGTTTATAGGTCCCGCCGCTAATTCGATTGGCGGGGCGGGTGATCATTAACGAATAATCGTAGTAATACCAAAAAACATGGCAGAGAAACGCAATATCTTTCTGGTTGGACCGATGGGTGCTGGCAAAAGCACTATTGGCCGTCAGTTGGCTCAACAGCTTAATATGGAGTTTTTCGACTCTGATCACGAGATAGAAAAACGTACTGGCGCAGATGTAGGCTGGGTATTCGACCTTGAGGGTGAAGAAGGCTTTCGCGATCGCGAAGAAAAAATCATCAATGAGCTCACTGAGAAACAAGGCATCGTATTAGCAACGGGTGGCGGTTCTGTTAAGTCCAAAGAAACCCGTAATCGCTTGTCCGCTCGTGGAGTCGTTGTCTATCTTGAAACGACCATTGAGAAACAATTATCCCGTACACAACGTGACAAAAAGCGTCCTCTATTACAAGTTGACGAACCGGCACGTGAAGTACTGGAAAAACTGGCTGACGAGCGCAATCCTATGTATGAAGAAATTGCTGATATTACCATTCATACTGATGAACAAAGCGCTAAAGTTGTCGCAAGCCAAATCATTGAGCTATTAGAGAAAAACTAATTAATCATGGTGTTATTTTCATAAAATAATGAACTCAAGGTAAAGCAAGATGGAAAAAGTCACTGTTACTCTGGGCGAACGTAGTTATCCAATCAATATCGCGCCAAGTTTATATAACGAACCTGGGGCATTTTGGCCATTAACTACTGGGCAACGCGCAATGATAGTGACAAATGAAACGCTTGCACCAATTTATCTTGAAAAGGTAAAACACGCTCTTGAATCTTCTGGCGTAAAGGTTGACAGCATCATTCTTCCTGATGGCGAACAATACAAATCGCTATTCATCATGAACGATGTTTTTACCGCACTACTTGAAAAGCACCATAACCGAGATACTACCCTCATCGCTCTTGGTGGGGGGGTTATCGGTGACCTTACGGGTTTCGCTGCTGCTAGCTATCAGCGCGGAGTACGTTTTATCCAAATTCCTACCACCTTATTATCTCAAGTGGACTCTTCTGTTGGCGGTAAAACCGCAGTAAACCATCCTCTAGGGAAAAATATGATTGGGGCATTTTACCAACCTGCCTCGGTGGTTATTGACCTTGATTGTTTAAAAACCTTACCCAAAAGGGAATTAGCCTCCGGCTTAGCAGAAGTGATTAAGTATGGAATAATTCTTGATGGTGACTTTTTTACATGGTTAGAAAACAATATTGATGCTCTGGTCGCGCTAGATAACCAAGCGATGGCCTACTGCATACGTCGTTGTTGCGAATTGAAAGCACAAGTCGTTGCTGCTGATGAAAAAGAAACCAGTGGGTTACGTGCGCTTCTCAATTTAGGTCACACCTTTGGGCATGCCATTGAAGCTCATATGGGCTATGGTGTCTGGTTACATGGTGAAGCCGTTGCAGCAGGTATCGTTATGGCAGCAAGAACTGCTGAATTGATAGGCCAATTTACACCGGAGCAAACCCAACGGGTGATAGCACTTTTAGAACGTGCATCACTTCCTGTCAAAGGCCCTTCACAAATGAAGCCAGATGATTATCTACCGCATATGATGCGCGATAAAAAAGTAATGGGTGGAAAACTGCATTTAATTTTACCTACCACTATCGGGCATTCAGAAATGCGCGCGGACATCGATGCGCAAACTGTCATTGCAGCGATATCTTCCTGCATGCCATAAAAATATGACAAAATGGTCAGATACGTTACCAAAAACAGAGAAAACCCTGAATTTTTACAAGCGTTTTAAAATGTTACTGGTAGATGTACGCTAAAGTCGTTAAATTATAAGGTATGCCTACGCCTAGATACAATAATCTGGAAATGCACAATACCAATATGGCTAGCACGGTATTACGAAAGCATATATGCTTTAAAAATAAGCATCGATATTCTGCTTGGTCGCTAACAGGTTGTACTGATAAGAGACATTTTATCTCTACTATAGGCAAATTTTATTCGGGAGAGGAAGATGGACGAATTTAAACCAGATAATCAAGGCCAAAATGATCTTAGGCCAGATACATCAGATAGACCGACAGGGCGTTCACGCCAATCCGCTGCTACAAAGCCTAAATTAGCACTCTCACGCCAACATATTATGATTGGTGTCGGTGTTTTAGTTTTATTACTACTCATTATTGCGATCAGTTCTGCGTTAAAAGCGCCTACTGAGCATGAAAAGTTGCAAACAACCGGCACTAACAACCAACAAAATATTGATTTGTCTAACTCATCCTCTTTGACAAACTCACAAGAGCAAGCTCAGACGGGTCAGGCACAAGAAATCTCAGGATCTCAAATCACACCGACACCAACTCAAGGTGAGCCAAAAACTCAACCTAATGGCTTGGGTGAGCGGATCGAAATCCCAGGTGATGTGGTAGATGCTTTAAATCAAGGCCAAACACCAACCGCTGGAACAACACAACCACAAAATGTAACACCGCCAGCAATCAAACCTGCAGAACAGCAACCTGTGGCACCGCCAACAGCACCTGAAAAAACCCCTGCGAAAGTGGTTGAGCCAAAACATCCGGTACAACCTAAGCAACCGACTAAGGCTGCGGCCAATAACCATGGCAGCAATGTCATGTCAGCTCCTGCGGGTACCTACACTCTGCAACTTAGTAGTGCAAGCCGTTCAGATACGCTGGAAGCATTTGCTAAAGAAAACAAACTTGCCAATTACAAGGTCTACAAAACTATTCGTAATGGGCAAACTTGGTATGTTCTCATTCACGGTAATTATAATTCAGTCACTGACGCAAAAAATGCAATAGCAACTCTACCTTCTGCTGTTCAAGCGAAAAAGCCGTGGGTTAGAAATATGAAACAAGTCAAACAGGATCAAAAATAACAACGTTTTTCCCCGGGCGCATTGTGTTGTCCTGACAGAGTATGAATGTTTTTACTCTAAACGATTGTAATAATAAGACGGCATGAAAAAAAAACGCGCTTTTTTAAAATGGGCTGGGGGTAAATACCCCCTTGTGGAAGAAATAAAAAAACATCTTCCACAAGGTGATTGCTTAATTGAGCCTTTTGTTGGTGCAGGGTCAGTGTTTTTAAATACTAGCTATGATTCTTACATGCTGGCAGATATCAACAGTGACCTCATCAACCTCTATAATACTGTTAAAGACCATGCTGATTCTTTTATCGAAGAGGCCCAGCAAATCTTCACACCTGAATATAATACTTCAGAACAATACTATTTAATGCGTGAAGCCTTTAACCAATCCAATGACACTGAAAGACGTAGTATCCTTTTTTTATACTTAAATCGTCACTGTTATAATGGGTTATGCCGTTATAATTCACGCGGTGAGTTCAACGTGCCTTTTGGTCGCTACAAAAAGCCCTATTTCCCTAAAGAAGAATTACTGTGGTTCGCTGAAAAATCGCAAAAAGCAACATTTATTACCCAGCACTATGGCGAGACCTTGCTCAATGCTAAAGAAGGGGCCGTCATTTACTGTGACCCGCCTTATGCTCCTTTATCTGATACTGCCAATTTTACGGCTTATCATACCAATTCCTTTAATGCGAGCGAGCAACAAAATTTAGCGATTTTGGCACAGAAGTTATCAACGGAAAACAGGATCCCAGTGCTGATATCGAATCATGATACCCCGTTAACCAGAGAGTGGTATCATCAAGCTCAATTACATATTGTAAAAGTACGTCGTACCATTAGTAGAAATATATTAAACCGTAGCAAAGTCAATGAATTACTGGCTTTATATACGGGGGAACCTAATAGCCTTTCTCCTAGAAAAACTGACAAAAAAATGCAAAGCCTTGTGACTAGTGCTGAATGGCTCTCAGATAACGATTAATAATCGGAGACGATAATGAAAAACTTTCTCATTGCCCCATCTATTTTATCTGCTGACTTTGCTCGTTTAGGCGAAGATACCGCCAATGTTCTTGCAGCTGGTGCTGATATCGTGCATTTTGACGTAATGGATAATCATTATGTTCCTAACCTAACTTTTGGTGCTCCAATTTGTAAAGCCCTGCGTGACTACGGTATTACTGCGCCGATTGATGTCCACCTCATGGTAAAACCTGTTGATAGGATTATCCCTGACTTCGCCAAAGCAGGTGCAACTCATATAAGCTTCCATCCTGAAGCCAGTGAACATGTTGATCGTTCATTACAACTCATCAGAGAACATGGCTGTACCGCGGGGTTGGTATTTAACCCAGCAACACCACTGAGTTACCTTGATTATGTAATGGATAAAGTGGATATGATTTTACTGATGTCAGTTAATCCAGGCTTTGGTGGTCAATCCTTTATCCCACAAACCCTCAATAAATTGCGCCAAGTCCGCAAACTTATTGATGAAAGTGGCTATGATATTCGTTTGGAAGTCGATGGCGGTGTGAAAGTGAACAATATTGCAGAAATCGCGGCGGCTGGAGCGGATACCTTTGTTGCAGGCTCAGCCATCTTCGATCAACCAGACTATAAAACAGTCATCGATGCGATGCGTAACGAACTACAAAAGGTATCTCAATGACTCAAGTTGTATTAGAAGATATTAAAGCGATTGCCTTTGATTTAGATGGTACTCTCGTTGACAGTGCCGGTGGCTTAGCTGAAGCCATCGATAATATGCTCAAAGAGTTTGGTTTTCCTCCAGCAGGTAAAGAGCGCGTCTCTATTTGGGTAGGTAACGGGGTTGATGTTCTCGTTGAACGCGCGCTTTCTTGGGCAGGAGCCGACATCACAGCTGAATTACAAAAAAAAGCTCGAGCCAGTTTTGATAAATTCTATGCAGTTTCTGTCACAACAGGTAGTCAGCTATTCCCTGAAGTAAAAGAAACCTTAGAACAATTAGCAAAACACAACATACCGATGGGGATCGTCACAAATAAAGCTACGCCGTTTATTTCTCCACTACTAAAAAAATTAGGCATTGATAGCTATTTTTCTCTTGTATTGGGTAGTGACGATGTAAAAGCCCTAAAACCACACCCTGCTCCCCTTTACTTAACAATGGGCACATTCGGTTTACGTAAAGAAGAATTGCTTTTTGTCGGCGATTCCCGTAATGATATTATTGCAGCACAAAGCGCAGGATGCCCGAGTGTCGGGCTGACATACGGCTATAACTACGGTGAATCTATTGCTTTGAGCGAACCTGACTGTGTCTTGACACACTTTGCAGGCTTGTTACCCACAATTGGTTTATCTGAAATAAAATAAGCAAGGACATAACAAACATGAGCACTCCCACTGAAAATTTACAGCAACCCCAAAAACCTATCGTATTCAGCGGCGCACAGCCTTCCGGTGAATTAACCATCGGTAACTATATGGGTGCATTACGTCAGTGGGTACAAATGCAAGACGACTATGACTGCATTTACTGTATCGTTGACCAACATGCTATCACTGTTCGCCAAGACCCTGTCGAACTGCGTAAAAGAACCCTCGATACACTTGCGCTCTATTTAGCCTGTGGGATTGACCCGAAAAAAAGCACCATTTTTGTACAGTCTCATGTCCCACAGCATGCACAATTAAGTTGGGCATTAAACTGCTATACCTATTTCGGCGAATTAAGCCGTATGACCCAATTTAAAGATAAATCAGCGCGTCACGCAGAAAATATCAACGCAGGCCTGTTTGACTACCCCGTTTTGATGGTTGCTGATATCTTGCTTTATCAAACTAATCAGGTTCCTGTTGGGATTGACCAAAAACAGCATCTTGAACTAAGCCGTGACATAGCCCAACGCTTCAATGCAATTTATGGTGATATATTTACTGTTCCTGACCCTTTCATCCCTACAGGTGGCGGTGCACGAATTATGGCACTGCAAGACCCAACCAAGAAAATGTCTAAGTCTGATGACAACCGCAATAACGTCATTGCTCTACTCGAAGACCCAAAATCGGTTGTGAAGAAAATCAAACGGGCCATGACGGACTCAGAAGAGCCACCACGCATTCGTTATGATTTAGAAAACAAACCTGGCGTTTCTAACCTGTTAGATATTATGTCAGGTGTCACTGGTAAAAAAATTGCAGAGCTAGAAGCTGAGTTTGAAGGCCAAATGTACGGTCACCTTAAAGGTGCTGTTGCAGAATCCGTCTCTGGCATGTTGACTGACTTACAGACTCGTTATCATGAATTCCGCGATAATGAAGCGCTTCTGAATCAAATCATGGATGAAGGAGCGACTAAAGCGTCTGCTCGTGCACAACAAACTTTAGATAAAGTGTATGAAGCTATTGGTTTTGTAAAACGCCCATAACGCTAATCAAATAAAAAGCGCTTACTCATCAATGGGTGAGCGCTTTCTTTCATTAACACATAGCCAACTATTTTCACAAACTCCTTCTACTTTTCTATCTGGAGTCTATCCTCTTTTATCTATTAAATACCTTATTTAGTGATTTTTAAATTATTTAACTAATAAGGTCATTCTATGTTATTCAAAAATAAACATGCTATTGTCCAAGGCGGATCACGTGGTATTGGCGCTGCTATAGTAAAAAACTAGCCAAAGAAGGTGCAAATGTTGCTTTCACCTACGCCTCATCAGATAAAAATGCAAAATTGTTGATCACTGAAACAGCCCAGTATTCCGGTACAGTCATGGCAATAAAAGCCAATAGTGCAAATGAATATGAAATTACAGCTGCAATCAAACAATCATTTGATAAATTTGGTTCTATTGATATTTTAATTAACAGTCTTGGTATTCTTGAATTTGGCTCAGTAGAAACTCTCCCTCTAGAATCATTTGATCGCTCCTATTCCCTAAATGTACGCAGCTTATTTATTGCTAGCCAATCAGCCCTAACTGTTATGAATAATAATGGACGAATAATTCACATTGGTAGTGTTAACTCAGAACGGGTTCCATTCGAAGGTGGAGCTGCCTACGCAATGAGTAAATCAGCTATTATTGGCTTAACAAAAGGTATGGCTCGAGATGTAGCTGCTAGAGGGATCACTGTCAACAATGTTCAGCCAGGTCCTGTAAACACTGATATGAATCCAGAACAAGGCGAGTTCGCAGATAGTCTAAAACAAATAATGGCTTTAAAACGCTATGCTAGCGCTGATGAGATTGCTGATTTTGTATTGTACCTAGCTAGCCCAGCTGCTGCTTATATAACGGGAGCAAATTTAAATATCGATGGCGGGTTTACAGCTTAAATATTGGTTTATTAATGAATAAAAAAACGGGAAAATTTTCCCGTTTTTTATTAACCAATGAGTTTGACTTTAATTATTGAAAATCTTTGTCGGTATACAACTTCGTCGCTTTAACTCCTTCAATATTTTTGGCCCCGCCTAGCATCATATTGATAGAAAGTTCTTTATTCAGTTGCTGGATCACCGAGTTTACGCCTTCAGCACCACCTAAATTTAAGCCATATAAAATAGGACGGCCTACAGCCACAACATCTGCCCCACTTGCTAAGGCTTTAAATACGTGTGAACCGCGACGCACACCACTATCAAATACAATTGGAACACGTTTATTAACGACCTTAGCAATTGACGGCAATACATCAAAAGACGCGGGACCACTGTCTAACTGGCGACCACCATGATTAGAGACCCAAATCGCATCAGCACCTGCTTTGATCACAACATCAGCATCTTCGGGCGATTGAATACCTTTAACTATTACTGGCAATCCTGATAACTTTTTCACGTATTGAATATCTGCGGGTGTAAAAGCTTGTTTTGCTTGCGCATAAATTTCACTGATCCCTGCACCTTTACCTGTTTTTGAACCATCACTATTTTGCTTAGCAAATAGCTCTAAGTTGGCAAAGCCTAGCGGGAACTGGAAGTTATTACGAATATCATCTTCACGATACCCACCAACTGGAGAGTCAACGGTTAAAATAATCGCTTTAGCACCACTTTCTTTGGCTCTCTTCAACGTAAATTCGTTAAAAGCATTATTTTTACTCATATAAAGCTGGAAAAAGAACGGGTTTTCCCCTGAAACTTCAGCCACTTCTTCAATTGTTTTATTACCGTAGGTACTTAACGAGAAAATAGAACCTGCTTTAGCCATACCTTTTGCTGTCGCAATTTCCCCGTCTTTATGTGCTAATCCTTGGGCCGCCATCGGCGCTTGAATAATAGGGGTTTTTAGTTTAATTCCTAAAAAATCAGTTGAAAGGTCGATATCTGAAATTTCAATTCCCTGCATCACTCTTGGTATAATATATTTATTATCAAAATGTTGCGTATTTTTCTTCAGATTCAATTCATCTTCAGCACCACCACGAATATAACCAAAAGCACCTTTATCCATACTTTTGGCAACTTGGCTTTCTAATTCATCCAAGTTCACAATTTTAATTGGGCCTTCTTTATCGCTAGCTTTATATTCTGCCGCCTGTGCGGTACCAAGAGTCAGTGCAACAGCAAATAATGTCGATGTCACAAACGTATTTTTTCGTGTAAAACTCAACATAATAAATCTTTAACTCCCCATCAATTACTGTTTAATAGCCTCGGCTTGAATTTGGATAGTGACATTTTTGGCCATACCATCCTTCACTAGGAAATCAACCCCCCATTGTGTACGGTCAATAGTGGTTTCGAAATCACCACCGCACACATCAGCATTAAAAATTGGACTGAAATAGCAACCGAATTTGGTAGTTTTTAACTGAACTGGATGTGATTGGCCTTTCATAGTCAACACACCATCAATAGAAACAGGTTTGTTGTCTGCAAAATTCCATTTAGTCGATTTGAACTCAATGGTCGGATATTTTGCAACATCTAACATATCTTCACTTTTAATATGATTATCAAATGCTGATAACCCAGTATTTAAGGTCTCCGCTGGAATTTTTACACTGACGCTACCAGTTTGTTTTTCCAGAGAATAACTCATATCTCCGGTGATATTGTGAAAACCGCCACTATTGGTAGAAGTATTAAAGTGGTCAATATAAAACACGGCTTTAGTATGAGTTGCATCTAATTTATAGTCTGCGGCCTGTGCTGTACCAAGCGCAAACAAAGAAACCAGCAAAGGTAATGTAAGCTTTTTCATCATATTTCCTTAAAATTCAATTACAAATAGGCAGCTTTATCAGTCATTAAGCTGCCTGAATTAATTTCGTAAGTTAAATGTGGGGGTTATCGCGAATTAACGTTCAGAATCTAATTGCTCATTATTTTTCAGAACATCTTGCGCTTTGCTGTAGCTTTCAATTAATAATTGATAAGCAGGGAAAATTTGCGTGTAGGCCATTGCCCATTCAGCAGCGTCTTCACGGTTCCAAGTGCCTTGTAACTCAGAAGCAACCGCGGCTGTATCCATAGGGACAACCCCTGCTTGAACCACACGAGCCAAGGTAATTTCTTGTGCCATCTTGCTATAAGTACCTGATGCATCGATAACAACAAATACTTGGTAACCATCCATCACCGCACTAATCGCAGGGAAAGCCATACAAACGCTAGTAATGGTACCTGCAATAATCAGTTGTTTTTTGCCTGTCGCTTTTACCGCTGCCACAAACTCAGGGTTATCCCATGCATTAATTTCGCCACGACGTGCAATATATTGTGCATGTGGTGCATTTTGGTGAATTTCTGGGATCAACGGACCATTGGGGCCTTGAGGTACAGAAGCCGTAGTGATCACTGGGATTTTTGCCAGTGAAGCCATTTTAGCCAGTACAGATGCGCGAGCACGCAATTCAGTCATTGGCATATCACCTACAGTTTGGAAAAGCCCACTTTGGTGATCAATTAATAACATCACAGCATCGTTTGGGTTAATAACAGGGCGCTGGCCATTAAAGTTTGCTGGAATACTCATGATAAAGCCTCTCAATCGATGAAGTCAGAAATTTATTTAGAATCAAAAATAGAACTATAACCGCTCCGTTTTCGTGTTATTTAGATTAATTCATCAGTTTTAAGCTGAGTAGTCTGGATTTTGATAAACTCTGTTCTATAAATAGGATAATAACCTCAACCTTGATTGTTCTTTTATTGGAACAATGAAACCTATTTTTGCCCCTACTGCCGAATGATTTGCTCCTTTATTATTCAGTCATCAAAACAGTTTAGGAGCAAAACCATGAAAAAGATTATTGGTATCTATCAATCTCCTCGTAGCCATTGGGTAGGAGACGGCTTTCCTGTCCGTTCAATGTTTACTTACGATAACCATGGGAAATACCTCAACCCATTCTTATTACTCGATAGAGCAGGTCCTTTCAATTTCCCCAGCTCAGAAGCAAAGAATCGAGGAGTTGGTGAGCACCCTCATCGTGGGTTTGAAACCGTTACGATAGTGTATGATGGGGAAGTAGCTCATCATGATTCTACTGGTGAAGGCGGTGTGATAGGTCCAGGCGATGTTCAGTGGATGACTGCGGCATCGGGTATTTTGCATCAAGAATATCAGTCTGATGCCTTTATGAAAAAAGGTGGCACTCTTGATATGGTGCAACTGTGGGTCAATTTGCCTGCAAAAGACAAATCAGCGGCACCCGGCTACCAGTTATTGGAAAGCCAAACTATGCCAAAAGTCACACTGCCGAACGAAGCAGGCACACTGCGTGTGATTGCAGGGGATTATTTAGGCCACAAAGGGGCAGCCAAAACCTATACCCCGTTAGATGTTTGGGATTTACAACTCAATCAGGGAAAAACTGTTGGCATACAGACAAAATCAGGTCGTAACGTAGGGTTAGTCATGCTACGCGGTTCAATATTTGTTGATGGGCGTTCTGCCTTAAATGAAGGTGAACTGATGATCCTTGATAATACAGAAAGCAACATTGTGCTAGAAGCAACAGAAGATGCCTTAGTATTACTGCTAAGCGGTGACCCGATTGACGAACCGGTTGTTGGTTACGGCCCATTTGTTATGAATAGCATGGACGAAATTAATAAAGCTGTAAATGACTTCAACAGCGGCAAATTTGGCCGTATTCCTGAAACACAATAAATAATGTATGACCCCTCGATAACCTTAGGCTATTGGGGGGTTATTTTACTGACGGTGAAATGTTATCTGCTAAATAATTCAATAATAATTGTACTGATGGTAACAACCCTTTGCGAGATGGATAAACCGCATGAATAATATCTTCAGGGAAACGCCATTCAGGTAATACCTCCACCAAGTCCCCTGAGGCAATTTCCTTTTCCACCACGCCATAAGGCAACCTTGCAATGCCAATCCCTTTAAGTGCCGCGCGGTATAACGTTAACACATCAGTTGTGGCTAATTTAGGGGTGAAATGCTGTGTAAAACTCAGGTCATCACTATTTTTCAGTGTTAACGTATAGTTTTGCGAGTGCTCTGTATTCGCTAACATCGGGTAATCCACCAGCTTTTCAGGCTCAATAAGTGCCCCTCGTTCTACAAATAACTGCGGACTTGCAACCAATATCCTGCGAGAATACCCCAGCACTTTCATCATTAGACCGGAGTCATCAAGAGGTAAAGAACGCACCCTAATTGCCAAATCCAGCCCTTCACTGATCACATCAACAGGGCGATTAACTGCCAATATCTGAATATCGATATCTGGGTATTGCGCCATAAAATCAACAAGTAATTCATTAAGATACACTTGCAACAATGCAACAGGACAAGACAGTTTTATCGTACCTTTCGGGTGAGACTGAACAGAACAAATCAATTCGTGAGCAATTTCGGCTTCATCCACCACATTTTTACATTGCTGATAAAAAACCTGCCCTACATCTGTGACATGAAATTGGCGAGTTGAACGATAAATTAAAGAAACATTTAGCTTTTTCTCTAAATCTGCAATACGTCGGCTTAACTTAGATTTAGGAACCCCAAGAGCTAAACCCGCTTGGGAAAAACCACCATGCTCAACGACTTTCACATAGTAATAGAGATCATTTAAATCATATTGCAGCATACGTTTTTACCAACCTTTGTGCTTGGAGGTTTGAAATCGTTATCTTACTCAAAATTCAAAAAATGTCCTCTTCGATATTTATTCTTTCACACCTATATTCAGCTTTATCGTACGAGCCAACAAAGACCCTATTATAAAAAACAGATAATTTTGGGGTATTAATGAAAGCCTTTTTTAATAATTTTATGTAAACATGAAAATTATCCTCTACCGTTAAAATGAGAATATCATGCGTACAGAATTACCACAGACTCCATCAACTTCATCACTTGAGTGTTTTTTTGAAACCGCTGTTAACCAAGCGGATAAAAAAGGAAAAATCAGCCATTCTGATATAAAAAAACTCCTAAAGAACATCTCCAATTCATCAGAAAAACTTACCGTTAACAATTACTATAATATCCAAGAGTCTGTTAGTAGACTAAATAAAACCTTAACACTTCAGCACTCTAACGTTATTGAAAACAAGTCTCTCTGTATCCATAAGGCATACACAATGGCATTTAATAAATTATCTGATGCCTCTATTCATGAGATCAGACGCAATGCGCCACAAAGAGCCAATACGCTCAATATCATTGAACTAATGACCAAAAATAAAACGATAAAGCAAAAAAGAGTTATTGAATTTAAGGAAAACACCCAGAATATAAAAGCTAAAGTTGATATATTTATTAATGACTTATATAAAGAACCGTATTGGAGACCAAATGATAAAGAATATTCAGGGCTAATGGCTAACCTATCGAAATTAAAAAGTGATATAGAAAAGTCGAGAAATAATATACTCAGTTCAAGTTATCAACATAACCCAAATAAATTTAAAGCATTAACTCAGTTAAAATCGCAATTAACACAGCTTACAGAGAAATTACAAAACGATTATGACAAGCTAATCCGTGGTAGTACCTCAGATAATCAGCGTATCTTGAGCGATAATGAAATGCCTTCAATCTATAAATTAGAGCTAGCTCATTTAAAAAGGGCAATACCTATAATTGAATCAGAATTAGCGCAATTACAAAACGAACTACAAAGTAAACGTAGTGAATTGAGTAAATAATAAAGTAAAAAATTAACGGAACGCCAAAAAAAAAACGCCTAATTAAAAATTAGGCATGTCTAACTTTGAGATACGGCAACCTAGCCCCGTTTTCCAAACAAACGGTGGCTAAATTCTTCAATCTGGTGGTGTTCTAAGCGATTTTGCATGGTTAAACTCCAGCTTGCGGATAACCCAGCTGCACTTAGCAACCGCTGATAGAGTTGTTCATCATAGGGGGCATGAAAAGCAATCATAATCGCTTCTTGTACTGAAACGTCACTATTACGGCTTAATAGCGTTAATGGTTCGTTTTCGCTGACATTTCCTGTTTTTATCACCCGATAAAGCCACCCACAGCAACCACGCTCTTGCATCAACTGTGCAAAGTTTTCGATCCCCGTAAGCCCATTAAGCTTATAACATGGAGAGCGAGGCTGCGTGACCTGTATCCGCGCATTACCCCATGCAAAAATATCCCCGATAAATACGTTTTCTTCGGTCATACCCTGTGTTGATATATTTTCCCCAAATGCAGAGGCAACAAATAAATCCTCAAGCTCAGGGTAAGCGTTCAACCAATAATGATAATGCTCACGTGGATAATGGCATAGGGCTCTATCTGGCCCACCATGGAAACGTTTTTCTGCCTGTTCATCCCCTTCTAGCCCTAATTGCCCTAAAGCCAGCAAACCATCCGCAGCCTGTTTATGGATCGCACTTTGACCACAAGATTGAGTCTCTTGGACTTTACCGATAAAAACTTGGGGTAAACATGACATTGACGATATTCTCCATTTGAATAGCGATAGAGACTTCATCATAAAGAATGCCAAGACAGATAACAATCCAATACACCGGAAAATAAAAAGGCGTAGCATCTATGATGCTACGCCCACTCGCTATTTAATTAAAAAATTAATTATTTAGCTTTTGCTGCAAAACGTGCGGCAGCTTCGTCCCAGTTAACAACGGACCAGAACGCTTTAATATAATCAGGACGGCGGTTTTGGAATTTCAAGTAATAAGCGTGTTCCCACACATCTAAACCAATGATAGGGTAGCCTGAAGCACCTGAGATAGCTTCACCCATCAATGGGCTATCTTGGTTAGCTGTAGAAACAACAGCTAATTTACCGTCATCTTTCAGAACCAGCCATGCCCAACCTGAACCAAAACGAGTTGCAGCAGCTTTTTCAAATACTTCTTTAAATGCATCAACGCTACCGAAATCGCGTTCAATAGCCGCTTTCAGTTCGCCTTTTAATTCAGTACCTAATTTCAAACCTTTCCAGAACAGACTATGGTTTGAGTGACCACCAGCGTTGTTGCGTACAAAAGTGCGCTGATCAGCTGGAATTTGATCTAATTTTTGAATCAGAACATCGATGTCCAAACCTGCTAATTCTGGCAGTTTTTCTAACGCTGTATTTGTGTTAGTCACATAGGTTTGATGGTGCTTAGTGTGGTGGATTTCCATGGTCTGTTTGTCAAAATGTGGTTCCAACGCATCATAAGCATAAGGTAAAGCAGGTAATGTATAACTCATATTATTGTCTCCAGTGACGTAAATACCGCTATGTTTCTCATTTTTCACCACAAGGCTCATAGGGTATGCACTTGCTTAACTTCGCACCTTGTGAATTACTATCTATTATAGTTATTTTACTGTTAATGAAAATCATTATCAAATCCATAAAAAAAATGTGGGTTTTCTCATTCGCTACAAGAACTCCCTTATACAGTAACTAATACCAATATCACCGCCTTTTATTTTTCTTTAATTCTAACATTTTCTATATTTTAAGGTTAATACACTAATTTAATATTTAGCATCAAATGATAATTCTGCAAATCCCATTACAATTAATACGTGATCTTCCGCGCAAAAGAAAAACAAATTTATATTTCGTGCTTTAGTTAACCATTTTTTGACATAGTATTAACATCTGCAAGGAGATAATAATATGACTCAAATAACTAAACATCCCGTTCCTGCTGAAATTGCAAAAAATGCCCTGATAAACGAACAACAGTATAACGATGAGTACCAACGCTCGATTCAAGACCCTGAAGGATTTTGGGGCGAAAAAGGAAAAATCGTTGATTGGATTAAACCGTACACCCGTGTCAAGAACACGTCTTTTGACCCCGGACATATCGATATCCGTTGGTTTGAAGATGGCACTTTAAATTTAAGTGCAAACTGTTTGGATCGTCATCTGGCTGAAAAAGGCGACCAAGTAGCTATTATTTGGGAAGGCGATGACCCATCATCGTCAAAAAATGTCACTTACCGTGAATTGCATCAAGATGTTTGTCAGTTTGCAAATGTGTTAAAGCAACAAGGTATCCGCAAAGGCGATGTCGTTGCTATCTATATGCCAATGGTTGTAGAAGCCGCTGTAGCCATGCTAGCTTGTGCTCGTATTGGTGCCATCCATACAGTCATTTTTGCGGGTTTCTCTCCTGAGGCAGTCTCTGGTCGTGTCATTGACTGTAAAGCCAAGCTTATCATCACTGCTGATGAAGGCCTACGCGCAGGCCGTGCAATCCCCCTGAAAAAAAATGTGGATGATGCACTAACCAACCCACATGTAACCACCGTATCCAATGTGATCGTCTATCAGCGTACTGGTAATCCACCGAGTTGGGTTGAAGGACGTGACTTATGGTGGCATGACGTGGTTAAAGGTGTCAGTACAGACTGTCCTCCTGAAGAAATCAGTGCTGAAGACCCCCTATTCATTCTGTATACCTCTGGTTCTACAGGTAAACCTAAAGGTGTCCTCCATACCACTGGGGGCTATTTAGTTTATGCAACGCTCACGTTTAAATACACTTTCGACTATCACCCAGGTGAAGTCTATTGGTGTACTGCTGATGTGGGTTGGGTTACCGGCCATAGTTACTTGTTATATGGGCCATTATCCAATGGGGCAAAAACCTTAATGTTTGAAGGTGTGCCTAACTATCCATCAGTAAACAGAATGAGTCAGGTTGTTGATAAACACCAAGTCAATATCCTCTACACTGCACCAACTGCAATCCGTGCGTTAATGGCTGAAGGTGATAAAGCCATTGAAGGCACTGATCGTAGTTCTCTGCGCATCTTAGGCTCTGTGGGGGAACCCATTAATCCTGAAGCATGGGAATGGTTCTACAAAAAAATTGGTAATAGCCGCTGCCCTGTGGTTGATACATGGTGGCAGACAGAAACTGGTGGCTTCATGATCACACCACTTCCCGGTGCAACAACATTGAAACCCGGTTCTGCAACTTTACCTTTCTTTGGTGTTCGACCTGCATTAGTTGATAACCTTGGTGAGCCTATCGAAGGGGCTACAGAAGGTAATTTAGTGATTGTTGATTCATGGCCGGGGCAAGCCCGTACTTTATTTGGCGATCACGAGCGTTTCGAGCAAACTTATTTCTCAACCTTTAAAGGTATGTACTTTAGTGGAGATGGTGCTCGCCGTGATGAAGATGGCTATTATTGGATCACAGGTCGTGTTGACGATGTATTGAATATCTCAGGTCACCGTTTAGGTACCGCAGAGATAGAATCAGCCCTCGTTGCACATCCAAAAGTGGCTGAAGCCGCAGTAGTTGGTATTCCTCACAATATTAAAGGCCAAGCAATTTATGCTTATGTCACATTAATATCAGGGGTTGAGCCATCTCCAGAGCTATACACAGAAGTTCGCAATTGGGTTCGTAAAGAAATTGGTCCAATTGCAACACCGGATGTTCTTCACTGGACGGATTCATTACCAAAAACCCGTTCCGGTAAAATCATGCGTCGTATCCTACGAAAAATTGCATCAGGAGATACCAGTAACTTTGGAGATACCTCCACTCTGGCAGATCCAGGTGTTGTCGAAAAACTACTCGAAGAAAAACAGTCTATGAGTATGTCATAACGCCAAAAGGGCCGCCTTTACCGGGTGGCCTTACATACATCCCAATAAGACGATTTACTCTAAATAATTTGAGGTGCAACTAGAAGGCAAGTGAATGAGTCACTAAGAGCATATATAGATATGTGACTAGTACGAGTGAACACCGCCAACGACACTGCAACTTGAAGTATGACGAGTATAACAGAGGAGAACTCTGATGAATGCTACTGCTTACGAAAAGGTAGAGGATAACCCTCGCTTCAAGGAATTGGTCAGGAAACGTAGTCGCTTTTCATGGTTGTTATCGATAATAACGCTCGTGTTGTATGTAGGTTTTATTTTTCTTATCGCTTTTGATCCAAGCTGGTTAGGTACACCTATCTCTGAAGGCTCTTACATCACAAGGGGGATCCCTGTCGGTGTAGGGCTAATCGTCATTTCATTTGTATTAACTGGGCTATATGTTATTCGTGCCAACGGTGAATATGACCGTTTAACGGCAGAAATCTTAAAAGAGGTAGAAAAATGAAAATATTGCTCTCACTCATTCTCTTTTTTACCTCATCAATCGTGTTTGCAGACGCATTGACAGGGGATGTGGAACGTCAGCCTATCAATATTCAAGCAATTATCATGTTCTTACTTTTTGTTGGCTTCACGTTATATATCACCTACTGGGCATCAAAAAGAACACGTTCTCGCTCCGATTACTATACTGCCGGTGGGAAAATTACAGGGTTCCAAAATGGGATGGCAATTGCAGGGGACTTTATGTCTGCAGCTTCTTTCTTGGGGATCTCCGCTCTTGTTTATACTTCTGGCTATGATGGCTTAATTTACTCGATTGGCTTTTTAATTGGCTGGCCGATCATTCTATTCTTAATTGCCGAGCGCTTACGAAATTTAGGTCGCTACACTTTTGCTGACGTAGCATCTTACCGATTAAAACAAAGACCAATTCGTATTTTGTCTGCTGTTGGCTCACTTGTCGTTGTAGCACTCTATCTCATTGCCCAGATGGTTGGGGCAGGTAAACTGATCGAATTATTATTTGGCTTAAATTATCATGTAGCCGTGGTTATCGTTGGTATTCTCATGGTGTTGTACGTATTATTTGGTGGGATGCTAGCAACTACATGGGTACAAATCATCAAAGCCATTCTCTTACTTGCTGGTGCAACATTCATGGCGGTTATGGTCATGAAACATGTAGGCTTTAATTTCAATACATTATTTAAAGAGGCTGTAGAAATCCATAAGAATGGCATTTCTATTATGAGCCCTGGAGGCCTAGTATCTGACCCGATATCCGCCCTATCGCTTGGCTTGGCATTAATGTTTGGTACCGCCGGTCTTCCTCATATTATTATGCGTTTCTTTACCGTAAGTGATGCCAAAGAAGCGCGTAAGAGTGTGTTCTATGCAACAGGATTTATCGGTTATTTCTATATACTGACTTTCATTATTGGTTTCGGCGCTATTGTGCTTGTCAGTTCAAATCCTGCATTTAAAGATGCTGCAGGGGCGCTCATTGGCGGAACTAATATGGCTGCAGTTCACCTTGCTGATGCTGTTGGGGGCAATTTCTTCCTTGGCTTTATTTCTGCGGTTGCCTTCGCCACCATCCTTGCGGTTGTTGCTGGATTGACACTCGCAGGCGCTTCTGCGGTATCTCATGACCTTTATGCGATGGCAATGAAAAATGGTAAGGCTGACGAAAAAGATGAATTACGCGTTTCAAAAATTACGGTTGTCATCTTAGGTTTTGTTGCAATTGGCCTTGGTATTTTGTTTGAAAAACAAAATATTGCTTTCATGGTCGGCTTAGCATTCTCCATCGCTGCAAGCTGTAACTTCCCTATTATTTTACTATCAATGTACTGGCGCAAACTCACGACTCGCGGTGCATTAGCAGGAGGCTGGTTAGGGCTGATTACCGCCGTTGTCTTAATGATCCTAGGTCCAACTATATGGGTCAGCATTCTTCATCATGAAAAACCAATCTATCCATATGAATATCCTGCTTTCTTCTCCATGATTGTTGCATTCGTTGCCTCATGGTTATTCTCTGTTACTGACAATTCAGAACAAGGGAAAATGGAAAGAGAACGCTTTAAAGAGCAATTTATTCGTTCACAAATTGGTTTGGGTATTGAACAAGGTAAGTCTCACTAAATCTGACTTTATTACCACAACAAACGGTTCAGTGTATCGAGCCGTTTGTTATTGTCAGACTAAAACCACGCAGTGATTGCTCCAATAAGGATACAGGCTAATAGTGTAACCCTATCAGCAATCTTTCGAGTAAAACTTATCTACCTCTTTTTCTAGACGCCAGTTTCACGATAACATTAGCTACCGTGGTGACTAGATAAGCAGCGATATTACATAATGCTCTTTCCCATTTATCACCTTCTTTTTCTTTGTAAGGTCATTTTAAACCCTTACAACGGATACCTCAGGTCTTGCGACCATCTTTATTGTTCAATTAACCCGATAATATTAAGTGTTTTAGGAGCAAACAACAAAAGGCTATGAGTAAGCAAACCTCGATGATGATTACCTTGGTTCACATACCCTAAATCTGCTTGAGTAGGACGATGATTGTAGCTTGGTAGCATCTTCTATCGCGAGAAGAAAGGAATAGCAGTGACCAGTTTTACTGTCGCACTAAAAATGGCTTCACTAATATTCTCTGCGGATATGTTAACGTTCCTATCTCCCTCCATACTGGCCAGTGAGCTAAACGATTTTACTACCGATTTACTTGGATACCGAGCCAAGTTTGAGGCCATTTATTACAAACCTGACCGGTCTTTTTGGTTCTCCAAGTTTAGTATGTGCACGTTGTTCTTTAGCCCGCTCATTATTACTTTCCATCATCTCAGGAGCCCCAATTAAATCCGTTGAAGAGTTGATCGTAAGCTAAGCATTTAGTTCAAAAAAGTTTCTCAGATAATGTGAAGGACTTATGTATAAAAGACAGCCTCATAAGGAGGTGGGTGGTTTAGGTCAGACAAAAAAAATCCTTCTTTCTGCGTAGAGAAAAGAAGGATATTAATAATATTTAAGAATATTTTTATTATCGTTATTCGGTTCTATCTTGCATAGTATTGTTTTTCTACATTAACCCAATCTTCTACAAGAGAATAAAAATCGGCAGATTTTGTTTTTCTTTCCTCTTGTAATTGTTGGAATTCTTGTTTATTTTTCGGTGTGTAACGAGAAAGCAATCGGTCTAAAACAATATGTTTATCTGCAAATTGAGAGCTAATTTTTAATGTCTTAAACAGTGCGATAGTAATAATCCCACTAATTGCCAGCATCCCAATAACAGAAGCAAAACTATAATCAATCCCAACAGCATTTCTTACGACATTTAGCAGTAAAAATGGAACAAAGAACATCACAAGTAAGGAAAGGATCGTGGCGCCATCTTGGCCATTGTTAAATTCATTCTCTTTCTGCTTATTCACAGAAAGGATCTGATCAAAAATTTTTTGATTCGCACTTTTTGTTTTATTCATCTGATCCACCTTTGGTACACAGACATTGTTAACCAGAAATACAGCGCGCTTAGTCGATTATCTTTCGTATCCGAACGCTAACTATTTCCTTTGATAATTTCATTTATAAGCAAACTTCATCTATAACGTGATAACTTGAAATGATATTAACTACTTTAAAATAGTATAAATGCAAGTAAATGAAACATCAATTTAACAATTTTTATATAAAAAAATAAACAATTGAGTTTTTTTTCATCATAAACTGGCTAAAGAAATATTAATTTTCTATATGAGTAAAATTGATTAGTTTATTTTTATCTATTGATATTTATGAGTTTATTGATGAAAAAATAGACGTTATTAATGAACTAATTAACACCATAAAAACCATTAAACCGATAGATATTTTATGGCAAAAGAAGGAAAAACAAGTAAAGTAGTTTCATTTAGT
The DNA here is from genome assembly GCF_049545585.1 of Providencia sp. NPDC089933. NCBI lineage: Bacteria > Pseudomonadati > Pseudomonadota > Gammaproteobacteria > Enterobacterales > Morganellaceae > Providencia > Providencia sp. NPDC089933. Next base: position 488 of record NZ_JBMWDT010000015.1, on the reverse strand, counting down.
CATTATTATTTTTAATCAATTATAAATAATCTATCTCTCAATAAAGCAAGCTAGCGGCATATCAGCAGTAAAGACAAATAATTTTCCTCATTCCTGTTACTACATTAGAAATGTGAATTGTTACTCACTACTTTGATTCCTACACTGCCATTCACCATACCAATATCATTATACTTTCCGCATAAACTAGTACCAAACTTCTCTACCCCAGCGTAGACCTACGCTAACTAATTGATTTAATTTTGTTTTTCAACATATTAAACTCACCCCGACAAATGAGTTGTTACTCACTACTTTAAATACGACACACCTATTCACCACACCAATATCATTACACTTTCCGCATGAACTAGTACCAAACTTCTCTACTCCCAGCTTAGCTCCTCCCGTAGTTAATTGATTTAATTTTATTTTTCAGCATATTAAACTCACCCCGATAAGTGAGTTGTTACTTACTACTTTAAATCCGACATGCCCATTCAACACAT
>NZ_JBMWDT010000014.1:68102-109851 GCF_049545585.1 Providencia sp. NPDC089933 | reverse complement strand
AATCTCTCGCTGCCGTTTCAGTGTTCATCGCGCTTTGCGTTGTCTTGTTCCCGGTCAGTGGTGGCGCATTATAGGGAGTCAGAAAAATCTGGCAACCCTTTTTTTGCATTTTTTTTTCGTTCGCTCAGCTTTCCATCAAATTTAACTTAAATAGCTAGTTTTTGCAGCGTTTTGAACCCTTCAAGCTCAAGAATAGGCTGTAAGTCTTTTACGTTGGCATCCATTAATAAACAATATGCGAAATCGTCTTCATCAGAATTCATCGTCTCAGCTTGGTTGTTAATTAGCCAAGCCGTTCTTCTTGCTATTGCAGAACCTGAATCAATAAACCTTGTGCCATCGGGAAGTACCTTTTCTAGTTCCTCTATTAATAGAGGGAAATGAGTACAGCCCAAAATAACGGTGTCTGGGGGTTCTGGCATTCTGAGCCATGGCCTGACAGTTTGAGCAACTTCGTCTAATGGTAATGTTTCCCCATGCAGCTTTCTTTCTGCTAGTTGGACCAATTCCGCAGACCCTAAGGAAATCACTTTGCAGTCTGTTGCGAAACGATCGATCAGCTCTTTAGTGTATTCACGGTTTACGGTGCCTTTCGTTGCCAATAAACCAACCACACCATTACGTGTTAGTTTGGTAGCCGGCTTAATTGCGGGAACCACGCCTACAACAGGAAAGGAGAAATGGGCCCTTAAATTAGGAAGGCTGACTGTACTTGCCGTATTACAAGCAATAATTGCGATCGTTAAAGGATGCTTTGCAGCTATCGAATTTACGATTTGATAGACCCTATCAATAATAAACTCTTCACTTTTTTCACCATAAGGGAAGGCTTCATTATCGAATGCATATATATAGTGGGCATGCGGGATCATTTTTTTGACTTCACGATAGACAGATAACCCGCCCACTCCAGAGTCAAACACTAGAATGGTCGGGCGAACAGATAGGGTGTTATCAGAAGTTGTAGCTTCCTGTGAGGAAATATTCTCTTCCAGCGGTGCGATAACCATACGCGGTCTCATAGTCTTTATCGAACATATTAGCTATTTTACCACGAATTGTGAGATGTGAAGTGATTGGATATGCAGCAGTGATATCCCAAAGGCTAACACCACCCTGTTTTAATCTTTTATAATCCTTAGTACTCAAATCATATTGACTGAAATCTTTATCATATCTAGAACCAATATATTGATATGTAAGTCCCCAATCTACATTGGCAACATTCCAATCTAATTGATACTTGATTTGCTGCTTAGCCCGTCTCTCCAGAATCTTATCCGTCTTTTTGTTACGTGGATCAATATATTGATAGGTTACTTGGTGATGAAGAACACCTGTTTCGAACTCACCAACCCATTCAATACCTTTAATTTCAGCCTCACCAATATTCTCGTAAGAGCTAATTGGATTACCTGCTTTATATGCAATCAGGTTATCAATATCATTATGGTATGCATTGACCTGCCAAAAGAGTGGTCCTGTCGTTCCTTCAACCCCTATCTCCCACTGCTTACTTTCTTCAGGTTTTAAGTTCGGATTACCTAGCGTTGTTCCGTATGCCGATGAAGAATACGCATATAATTGGGTTAGATTAGGTGCTTTATAGGCAGTTGCATATGAACCAATAAGTTTATAACCCTCATAAAACTCCCAACTAAGGCCCGATTGCCATGTTGTGTGCCAATTAAATTCAGAGTGATGGTCAGAACGTATAGCGGCTTCTGCTGTTACAGAATCAATAATCGCATATTGCCCTGTGAGGTATATCCCGGTGTTATTTAACGTCTGTTTTTCACTGATCATCGCATAACTGCTAGGCTCAATACTTTGACGTTGATAATCAACCCCCGCACTAATATTACCTTTATCTAATAGGTAACTATTACCCCATTGAATATTGTACTGTTTGGACTCATCAAGATTTGCAGATTCACTATATTGTCCTTTTCTAGGATCAAAGTTGTAATCTTTTGAATAACCATAACTCCCCATCAATGATGACGAATATTTACCCTGATGATATTTCAAACCGGTTTCATAAGTACGGCTATAAAGCTTGCGGGTATCCACACTTAATCCTGCATACTCGGATACGTCATAATTTGTACGGTTGTCATAACCATACGCTCTTGCATACGCTAATATTTCTGAAGAAAATTGATGTTCAATGCCTAACCATAATGACTTACTCAGGAAGCCATCTTTATCATATTGTCTTGGGCTAACATCTTTTGGCGCTAAATCAAACCCTTTGGTATGAGTATAAGCTCCGGCAGCTGTTACGGTTGTATTTTCACCAATCTTTTGCTGAGTCGAACCGTTATAGTTTTGGTAACTGTGTGAGCCAATACCTGCATTTAAAGTTGTGCCATCGTTATCACGGCGAGTAATAATATTCACTACACCACCAACAGCATCAGAACCATAAACCGCTGAGCGTGCTCCGCGTATATATTCAATGCGCTGTACCAGAGAAATTGGAATTTGGCTCATATCAGATGAGCCTGAAATACCCGCTTGATTCAAACGAACACCATCAATTAAGACCAAAACATGGCGAGATTCAGTTCCACGAATAAATAGTGAGCTTTGTTGACCCATTCCCCCACTTTGCGCAATATCCACACCTGGCAAACGCCTTAATACATCAATCACAGTATTAGATTGCCAATGGTCAATATCTTCACGGGTCACGACCGTGACAGGAGCTAATATAGAAGAGATAGGTTGTTCAAAACGGTTTGCTGACACAACTAGCTGATCAGATTGACTATTTCCACTTGCCAAAGAAGGAATACTACATAGCACTGCCAGAGCAGCGGCCGATAACGGCAGCAACTTTTTATTATTCATTATGATTACACTCGGAAAATCAATTAAATTAAGATTCCGCGAGGTTGAATATAAGATCCGCGCGAATATTCAACGAAGCGATTAGATGTGTGGCAGGTATCGGACTTTTACCGTTGCGCGTCAGTTTTGGATTCCAACCAAATTCCCTGCTCACTCAAGGCATTATCCTAAGAGGAATAACAATCAGTGTCTACGGATGAATAATGAAAACTGGACATCTTCGCTGCTTGCCCTACAATTTCGCCCCTGATACGAATTTTTTACTGTTTTATGGGGCCAAACATGCCAAACACGTTGCATACAGAAGACTACGAACTGCAACTCGCAGAGAAAACTGACCGCTTAAAAGCTATGATGGCTCCTTTTAATGCTCCCGAACCTGAAATTTTTTCATCACCGACGTCCCATTACCGGATGCGTGCAGAATTTAGAATTTGGCACGAAGGCGATGACCTGTTTCATATTATGTTTGATAAAGAGACGAAAGAACGCATTCGTATCGAACAATTTCCGGTCGCAAGTCAGCTAATTAATGACATGATGGCAACGCTGTTACCATTAATTCAGCCCAATGAGTTGCTACGCCACAAGTTATTCCAAATCGATTATTTATCCACACTGAGTAATAAGCTGATTGTTTCACTGCTATATCATAAAAAATTAGGTGAAGAGTGGGCCATTGAAGCTAAGGCGTTAAAAGAAACGCTGACTAAAAAAGGGTTTGATGTACAGCTTATCGGTAGAGCATCAAAGACAAAAATCATGTTAGATAATGATTATGTTGATGAAGTTTTACCTGTAAATGGTAAAAACATGGTTTATCGCCAAGTAGAAAATAGCTTCACTCAACCGAATGCACAGGTCAATATAAAAATGTTGGAATGGGCTATTGGTGCAACAAAAAATTCAACAGGTGATTTATTAGAGCTTTATTGTGGTAATGGGAACTTTTCATTGGCTTTAGCGCAAAATTTTAAACAGGTATTAGCGACTGAAATTGCCAAACCGTCGGTTGCTGCTGCTCAATATAATATAGAAGCAAATAATATTGAAAATGTGCAGATTATCCGAATGTCCGCTGAAGATTTTACTCAAGCAATGCAAGGTGTGCGTGAATTTAAACGCCTTGAAGGAATTTCACTTGCAGATTATCAATGCAATACCATTTTTGTTGACCCACCACGTAGTGGGTTAGATAAAGAAACTGTAAAACTAGTTCAAGGTTATGACCACATTGTCTATATCTCATGTAACCCTGAAACCTTATGCGATAATCTCAATGAACTGACCCAAACCCATAAAATTGAAAAACTAGCGTTATTTGACCAATTCCCCTATACCCACCATATGGAAAGCGGTGTGTTATTAACCCGCCGTTAGAAAATAGCAGCGACAAAAAACGCCGTATAATACGGCGTTTTTTAGTTTATTAATTCACTTTAATTTTCAATTTCTTGTTCTAACGCTAATTCTTGTTGTTCTTTTTTACGAGCTTTCCAACTGACATACATCCATAAAGCTAAAATCACAATGATAGTCGAGGGAATAAAATTTGAGCCAACCTCTGGATTTTGAACACGTAAAATCGCGGCATAGCCAAATATCCCAACAAAGAAACTACCAGCAACAAATTTTGGTAACCCCATCGGCATAGCTTGGTGTAAATAACGTTGGTGCAAACAATAAACAGCGAGTACTAATGTTAAAATGGGAAAGAAAGAAAAATCGACTAATGAGTTAAACAACGTAGAGAAAGTCCCATGAGTCGCAAGCCCAATTACAAGTGCCAGCAGTAATGTACTTCTTTCGTAACTTTTTTGATCCGTCATTGATTCTCCTTATTATTTGGTTAGGTCTGGGTCAGTTTGATTCTGTCGTTCTTGTTCACGGCGGTACCAATAGTAGGCGCCTTTAGCGATCATTCTTAGTTGCAATACCAACCGTTCTTCAAGCTTTCTTCGTTTTTCTTCATCTATATCAAGCGCTTCAGCACCAGCACTGAATACAATTGTCACCATTGCTTCTGATTGCATCTCAGTAAAATGACGCGGCATATGGCTTTCTAATTCAAGGTAATCCGCTAATTCAGCAATAAAATGTTGAATTTCCCTTGCCACTGCAGCACGAAACTCAGCCGAGGTACCGGAACGCTCTCGCAATAATAACCGAAAGGCGTTTGGGTTATTACCAATAAACTCCATAAAAGTTGAGACTGATGTGCGGATCACACTCCCACCTTTCGCAATACGCTGCCGTGCTTGACGCATCAGCTGGCGCAACATCAGACCGCTCTCATCTACCATTGTCAGACCAAGTTCATCAACGTCTTTGAAATGGCGATAAAATGAAGTTGGCGCAATACCCGCTTCCCGAGCGACTTCCCGTAAACTAAGGCTAGTAAAGCTCCGTTCAGCACTTAATTGGCTAAAAGCAGCTTCGACGAGTGAACGACGTGTTTTTTCTTTTTGTTTTGCTCTAACGCCAATAGTGTTGCTCACGGTGATCCTAATTTCTATGTCATTAAACGTTAATAATTACATCAAAGATGTAAATAAGGAGTGCTATTCACCCCCTAGCATACCTGAAATTTCTTCATCTGGTTGAGAGAAAAATCGACTCTTTATTACAATCTAGCCATTTTCAGAATTTCGCTTACTATCTTTGCTGTTTTCTTATATAGAAACCATCATCTTCACCACTACACCCTACCTGAACAAGAAAAAATAGTTTTACCAAAAATGCACTCGATATTGTTCCCCCAGAATTTCTAATTTATCGCAAAACGGCAAACGAATGGGTTTAAATAAACAGACATAAATCCGTGTTTTGAATATGCAAAAGAAGGCGATGGAAAAAGAGAAATTAGGTTAAGGAAGCAACTGATGTTACTATAATGTAGTCACTTCGTATTAAAAACAGGTCTTACCTTATGCAACTTACCCATTTTGATGCAATAGTCATTGGTTCCGGCCCTGGTGGTGAAGGCGCTGCCATGGGACTGGTAAAACAAGGAAAAAACGTTGCTGTTATTGAACGTTATAATAATGTCGGCGGAGGCTGTACCCACTGGGGAACCATTCCCTCAAAAGCCCTCCGCCATGCAGTTAGCCGTATTATCGAATTCAACCAGAACCCCCTTTATAGTGATAATTCCCGTAACTTAAGCTCCTCTTTTTCTGAAATCCTCAGGCATGCCGAAACAGTTATTAGCCAACAAACGCGTATGCGACAAGGGTTTTATGAGCGTAATGGTTGCCAAATGTTTTCTGGTGAAGCAACTTTTATTGATGAGCAACATGTGAGTGTCCGCTATGCAGATGGAAGCTGCGATGTTTTAAGTGCAGATAAAATTGTGATAGCAACAGGGTCTCGCCCATACTGCCCTTCTGACGTAGATTTTAACCATTCCCGAATTTATAACAGCGATACCATTCTCAACCTAACCCATGAACCTCGCCACGTCATTATTTATGGTGCGGGGGTTATCGGCTGCGAATACGCATCTATTTTCCGTGGATTGGGAGTCAAAGTTGATTTAATTAACACTCGCGATCACCTACTGGCTTTTCTTGACCAAGAAATGTCTGATGCCTTGTCGTATCATTTTTGGAATAGTGGCATTGTGATCCGCCATAATGAAGAATATGAAAAGATTGAAGGTTTAGATGATGGGGTCATTGTTCACCTTAAATCAGGTAAAAAAGTCAAAGCTGACTGTTTACTGTACGCCAACGGAAGAACAGGTAATACTGACGGTTTAGGTCTCGCCAATGTAGGAATCGAAGCGGATGGCCGTGGTTTAGTTAAAGTCAACAAAGCCTACCGAACAACAAATGAACATATTTATGCTGTTGGTGATGTGATTGGCTACCCAAGTCTGGCGTCTGCTGCCTATGACCAAGGGCGAATTGCAGCTCGTGCAATCGGCGGTAGTTTAGGTAATGCACATTTAGTTGAGGATATTCCAACGGGGATTTATACCATTCCTGAAATTAGTTCTGTTGGTAAAACAGAACAAGAGCTGACGGCAATGAAAGTACCTTACGAAGTTGGCCGAGCGCAATTTAAACATTTAGCTCGAGCTCAAATTGCTGGGATGAATGTCGGCAGTTTAAAAATACTATTTCATAGAGAAACGCTACAAATATTAGGTATTCACTGTTTCGGTGAAAGGGCGGCTGAGATTATTCATATCGGCCAAGCTATTATGGAACAAAAAGGCGAAGGTAATACCATTGAATATTTCGTTAATACCACATTCAATTACCCTACTATGGCAGAAGCTTTCCGTGTCGCTGCATTAAATGGCTTAAACCGCTTATTTTAATGATGTGCAATTATGGTTGCCTGTTTTTCTGGCAACCATCATATCTTTTTGAGATGTAAACAATTAGCGAGCTTTATTCCTAAACTCGATTCTTATAATAGTGATCCATCGAGTTATAAATGGTTTCTGCTAATTGCTCATAGCGACCTCTTAATGGAGACCCCGGACGATAAACTAAAACAATCGTACGTTTCGGTTCTGGCTCAATACAATTCAAATAGCAAACGCCATCACGGCAAACTTCATTTGGTACCGCTAAATCAGGTAATAGTGTAATCCCACTTCCTGCGGCGACCATGTTGCGTAACGTTTCTAAACTAGTCGCCCTAAAATGCGTATCCTCTTTAGCGCCCGCTTGGAAACAAAAGCCCATAGCTTGGTCACGCAAACAATGGCCATCTTCTAGCATTAATAGCTTTTCACCTGATAATTCACCCATTTCAATGGTGTCACGCCCATGCCATGGATGGCTTTCATAGATAGCTAATTTCATGGGTTCTTCAAATAAAGGGACAACAATAAAAGGATCTGTTTCTTTCACTTCCGCTAAAATTGCACAGTCTAATTTACCACTATCTAACTGAGCCAGTAATTGCTGAGTTTGTGCTTCATGTAAGTAAATTTCTAATTTAGGGTGTGCTTGGTGCAATTGAGGAATGATATGTGGTAATAAGTACGGTGCCACTGTAGGTATCAAACCGATATGCAATGGGCCAGACATACTCTCGCCTTGCAACGCGGCCATTTCTTGCAGTACTTTTATTTCTCGCAAAATAGTTCGAGCCTGTTCAACGAGTAATAAACCTTGTTGAGTAAAAAGAACTTTACGACTAGTTCTTTCTAGTAGCATAACACCAAGCTCTTCTTCTAGCTTACGAATTTGTCCACTCAATGTTGGTTGGCTAACATGACAAGAATCCGCGGCACGTCTAAAGTGTTTATGTTCAGCTAGTGCAACAAGGTACTCCAAATCTCGAATATTCATATTCCTATTTCCTTTCGTGAATTCTTTGCCAAACCAAAGATAGATAATACCAATCACTATATCGATATTAGTTTGTTATATCTATTGATATATTAAAAAACACCGTGTTTCATCCCATTTCAGCATAAATAACCCACTCACTGAAATAGATAGTAACATTTAGAAACAAAATGACTCAATTCTGTTCCCTCCATTTTTCACAAAACAAAAATAGGAATCAAACAATTATAAATTGTATTTGTGACATCAAATTAAAGTAAACCTTTCTTCAATTTTATATGAGTACATAAACAAACCTCCCCCAAATAATAGTTTATATCCAGTCTAGTCGCTTCTAAAAAGCTTTCATCCGTGATAATGACACGAGGAGCTAAAATACTATGGATGCTACTATTACCACACTTTATCCCCTCACAAGTTAAAAATACCTCATTAAATAATTAAAGAATGTCGCCATACTGTCGATACCCTATACAGCATACTAATGATAACAAACCTGAGTATTGAAGAGAGCTGAAACGGCCAAGTAAGCAAGTGAGGCTGCTGAAAACAAATAACAACAAAAGGCGTAATAGAGATCAGCAATGTGATGTAGTAAAGAGGCAACCCATTTAGCCTTCTCTTTTTGTAAATACAAAAAAAGAGTTGCACCTTAACATGAGCAACAACTAATAGGGCAAGCAAGCAAAAATAAAGACGTCAAACATCAATTTGGGGAGTTCCAATATAATTGGATGTAATATTGAAACATTTATATTAATCACAATGTAGTTTTAAGCGAAATAGCTCGAAAAACAAGGTAGCTTTACTCTCCAAAAGTTTAAAAATGGGCTTGGCTAGCCTTTTTTTAGAAACATTTTGTTATATTTGTTTTCATTTATTATTAATCTTTGTAAGTTTCTGTTTGAAAGTTAATTCAAAATCTCAATGTAACCTGACTACTTTATATATAAATAGAGCTCTACTCGCTGTCACTATTAAAAAAATCACAGCAGATTAAACCATCAAAAAGAGAACCAAAACCACAAACTCAGAACATTAAACACCAAAAAAGACAAATTAATAGATGATAATAAAAAATCTGCTATAGGACATTAAACAGGATAGATTCTATACAACCCCTATTTCTATTATATTTCCACACATTTGAATTTTCAAATTTACACCTTTGGCGCGTTTTTCGTTTTATAATTCTTCCCATAGCAAGACATGAACAAATTAAAATCAACCAAACCATATAGACTTTAAATTAGGAGTTAATATCATGACTATTAAAAATATCTCTTCAGTATTAGCGTTAACTTTAGTCCCTACTTCATTATTCACAGCAAATGTATAAACTAAAGAGAATCAAACAACAATTAATTTTAAAGCTGCTATTTTTGCTTCACCCTGTACTTGTGACATCAATAATAAAACAAATTTAAATTATTTTAATAATGAAAAAATAAAACAGAAACAAGCAAAATTAATTTCTCTAAAGAGCAAAAATCCACAGAGTAGAAAAATTAGATAATAACCATAGCACTTACCAATTTAAATGGACTAATGAAGATAAAGGCCATGCACTATTATCAGTACAACATGCATAATCATTAAACGACTTTTTTATTAAATAACCAAGATAATATAACAAACTGATTTTAAACAAAATTAAATTATAGGATTCTATTATGAAAAATTCAATGGCGAAAAAAGTATTTCATTGTTCAATAACAGCTTTATTATTAATGACAGCCTCTAGTATATTTAGTGCTTATGCCGCTCAGAATCAAGATTCTGGCACCATTAATTTCTATGGCGCAATTGTCCATCCGAATTGTACAAATGATATCAGTGAGACACAGATTAAATTACATTGTATGAATAATAATACAGAATTAACCACCGAGAGTATTGAGCTAAATAATATTACTCAAAAAAGTGGCTGGAAGGTTATTAATGATGGCAGAAATGAATATTCATACAATTGGGTTAACGAAGAGAAACAACTAGGCATGCTAACCGTTAAATATATTTAATAGAACTGTGTTATGGGAATAGGGGTAGTCATGCTACCCCCCATTTTCTGATGACAATGACCGATTAAAGCCCCAACCTTGTTTTTGCCTCCACAATCGCACTCGCCACCTGCTTCTGAGATACCCCACCTTTTGCTAACCGCTTATCTAAGCATGATTGCAGCGATAAAATTTCATACACATCCAATTGAATAGTATCACTGAATTTTTGCAGATCACTTAATGCCATTTCTTCCAATGCTTTACCTTGAGCAATAGCAGTAACAACCGCTTCACCCACAATATGGTGCGCTTCACGGAATGGAACGCCTTTCGCTACTAAATAATCCGCCAGCTCAGTCGCATTTGCATAGCCTTGTTTTGCTGCATCTTCACAACGTGGGCGACGAATTTGAATACCATCAAGGACTAACGCTGCCATATGCATACAATCTAACCATGTGTCTAATGCATCAAATAAGCCTTCTTTATCCTCTTGCATGTCTTTGTTATAAGCAAGCGGTAACCCTTTTAACGTCATCATCATACCCGTTAATGCGCCTTGAACTCGCCCACATTTACCGCGGATCAATTCGAGTGCATCTGGGTTTTTCTTTTGTGGCATTAATGAAGAGCCCGAGGTTACTTTGTCAGATAACTCAACGAAGCCTGCCTCACCACTATTGAAGAAAATTAAATCTTCAGCAAAACGCGATAAATGCACCATGCCAATGCTGGCATCAGATAATAATTCGAGTACGTGATCTCTGTCTGAAACGGTGTCTAAACTATTGCGTGTCGCAGATGCGAAACCAAGCCAAGAGGCAAGTTGCTCTCGGTCAATATCATACGCTGTCCCCGCCAATGCACCACACCCTAATGGGCTAACGTCTAGACGCTTTAGTGTGTCTTTTAAGCGGCTTTCATCACGCGCTAACATTTCACTATAAGCTAAACACCAGTGGGCAAATGTCACGGGCTGAGCGCGTTGTAAATGAGTATAGCCTGGCATCACTGCGTCTTGGTTATTTTCGGCTGTGATGACTAATGCTTTTTGTAGCTCAGTGACCGCTTCTAATAATAATGCGACTTGGTCTTTACACCATAATTTTAAATCTGTCGCCACTTGGTCATTACGACTACGACCTGTGTGTAATTTTTTACCTAAATCACCAACTTTATCAATCAGTTTACCTTCAACCCAGCTGTGAATATCTTCTGCATCACTTTGCAGTATAATTTCAGGGTTATCTTGCACTTCTTTTAACAATGCATTTAGCGCTTGTTCTAAAGATTGTTGTTCGCTCTCAGTCAGTACACCAACGGTGACTAATGATTTTGACCATGCGACTGAGCCAATAATATCTTGTTGCGCCAAGCGATAATCAAAACGCAGTGAATCATTAAACTGTTTAAACCGTTGATCCGCTTGCTGGCTAAAACGCCCACCCCATAGTGCCATAACTAATCCCTACCTGATTGATAAAATAAGTTTTGCTCCCGACAGCACTGAACGCTGCCGGGGATCTAGCCTGTTATATTCCCAATAATTCGAGGTGCAGCTAAGCGACAAGTCAATGTGTACAATCAACGCCACTGCAACTTGAAGTATGACGAGTATAGGTTACTTAGCTTTATTCTGTTCTTTCAACGCACGGATACGTGAAGACAGGGAATAAAGACGGATAAACCCGCCTGCGTGGCTATGGTCATATACCTCATCTTCACCAAATGTGGCGAATTCTTCAGAATATAGGCTCTTGTCCGCTTTCTTCTGAATTGCCGTGACTTGCCCTTTATATAATTTCAGAACAACTTCACCGGTGACATCTTGTGCTAATGATTCTGCCGCAGCTTGTAGCGAATGGCGTAATGGCGCAAACCAACGCCCATCATAAACCACATAAGACATTTCTAAGCCTAATTGCTCACGCCATTTGTAGCTATCGCGGTCCAGAACTAATTGCTCAACGCCACGCAGAGCCGCCATCATAATGGTGCCCCCTGGGGTTTCATAGCAACCGCGAGATTTCATGCCGACTAAACGGTTTTCAACGATATCGATACGGCCAACACCGTGTTTTGCCCCTAGCGTATTCAGTGTTTCTAGGCAACCTAGTGCAGATAATGTTTTACCATTAACTGAAACTACCTCGCCGTGTTTCACGCCCACGGTCACCAGTTCAGCTTCATCTGGCGCATCTTGTGGGTCAACTGTCCATACCCAGCAGTCTTGGTTTGCTGCATTCCATGTGCTTTCTAATACACCACCTTCTGTAGAGATATGCCACGCATTTTCATCACGGCTATAAATTTTTTCAAGGCTAGCAGTCGTTGGGATATTGCGCTCTTTTAAATAATCGAGCAGCGCCTCACGTGAGCGAAGATCCCACTCACGCCATGGAGCAACCACCTGTAATTGCGGCGCAAGCGCAGTATAGGTGCTTTCGAAGCGTACTTGGTCATTCCCTTTACCTGTTGCGCCATGGGCAACCGCATCAGCCCCTACTTTTAAGGCAATTTCCACTTGGGCTTTTGCAATAATAGGACGAGCCATTGAGGTACCTAATAAATAACTACCTTCGTATAACGCACCTGTTTTAAGAACTGGGTAAATATATTCCTTAACGAATTCTTCTCGCAGATCAACAACGTAACACTCAGATGCGCCTGATTGCAGAGCCTTTTTCTCAACACCGACTAAGTCTTCTCTGTCTTGCCCTACGTCAGCAACGAAAGCAACCACTTCGCAGTCATCATAGTTTTCTTTCAACCATGGAATAATTGCCGATGTATCGAGACCACCTGAGTATGCTAATACGATTTTTTTAATGCCCTTTTTCATAACGTACCTATTCCGCTCAATTAATATTTATTTCCATGGCTCATTTATGATGCCAAGATCCGAGTTCCGATAGCTGTCCCATTAAACAGCTCAGGAAGTTGTTCTGCATGACGCCAACTTGCGATATCAACCGAGCGCTGTAAGGCCGTTGCGGCATCAAGTGCAGCATTCACCTTAACAATCATTCCATCAGTGATGATGCCTTGCTCAATTAATTTTTGGGCTTTTTGTGTCGTCATTTCATCAATTTTCTGGCCTTTACCATCCAAAATACCGCTCACATCAGACAGTAAAACCAGATCTGCATTTAATGCTTGCGCGATAGCGGTGGCTGCTTGGTCAGCATTCACATTCATCAATTCACCCTCTGGGGTGACCCCTATCGAGCTAACAATTGGTAAATAACCTGAATTCAAAAGTAATTTCAATAAATTAGAATTACCTGGCTTTGCGTTTCCAACATGCCCTAGCTCTTCATTTAATTGAGTCACTATGGCACTTTGACCGTCACCCAGCGACAAACCTACCGCAGGTAACTGATATTTTATCGCCCACGCTAGCAAGGTTTTATTAGCTGTTCCCGCTAAGGCACCCGTAATAATATCGATTTGGTCTGCAGGCGTGACACGCAACCCTTGTTTTTTCACGACAGGTAATTGTAGTTTTTGCATTAGTTCATCTACTAAGCACCCACCACCATGAACAATCACTAGCTCACGTTGATGTCGCTGGCGATAGCTTTGGATTGCCGTAAACAACTTTTCAAGTGCCTCGGTGCTATCAAGTAACACTCCGCCCAATTTAATCACTAAGGGTTGCATGGGTTTGATCCTTATTAAAATAATGACTGAGTTTCATTAAAACCAAAACGAATATTCATGCACTGAACGGCTTGTGCAGCAGCACCTTTAAGCAGGTTATCTTCTGTACCGACTAAAATCAGGTGTTCCCCTTTCAATACATAGCCGATATCACAAAATGGCGTACCAACAACTGATTTCAATGCTGGAACACCTTTTTCATACAAACGGACTAACGGTTTGCCTTGATATGCCTCTTTAAAAGTTTTACCAACCTGCTCTGCGGTCACACCGGCTTTTACTTTGCAGGTTATAGTCGCCAATATTCCTCGTGAAAAATTGCCCAGATGAGGAGTGAAAATGACATCCCGACCTAAATGAGTCGCAATTTCTGGCTGATGACGATGCGTAAAGATGCCATATGGCTGTAAGCTAACTTCACAAAAACTGTTGGTCATCGATGCCTTACGGCCCGCACCTGAAACACCACTAGTTGCATTAATTACTGGCCACATCGCGTCATCCAGTAATTGCGCATCAATTAATGGCTTCAGCGCTAACTGAGACACCGTCGGATAACACCCCGGAACAGCAATTAACTGAGCTTGTCGAATTTTATCCGCCTGCCATTCAGCTAAACCGTAAACCGCTTGCATTAACCATTCGGTATTTGTATGTTCAAAGCCATAGTACTGCGTATAAAACGCAGGGTCTTGAACGCGATAAGCACCGGATAAGTCAAACACCACACAACCCGCATCAAGAAATTGAGGCGCGATGTCATGGCTCACTTCATGTGCAGTAGCGAGAAAAACAACATCAATACCTTTTGCAGCCTCTGCAACATCAGTTAATGGCTGTACCGGAAGGTCAATAATACCCTTATACTGAGGATGCAAATCAGAAAAACGTTTATTTGCATCTGCGCTTTGCGCAGAAACCATTAATCCCTGAAGATTTATTTCAGGGTGACGCTGCAAATAAGCGGCTAATTCTGCTCCAGTATAGCCACTGGCCCCGATAATGAGTGTGTTCAACATATGCTTTCTACCTTGTACTCGTGACCCAAACAGTTTAATGTGTATTTTTATTCAAATAAAGTGCATGAATATTGATACTATTATGGATAAAGGCTGTCAACAGTGAATATTAAATTACCTGCATTTATTGAGATTTATCGTCAATTAATTGCCACTCCATCGATTAGTGCGACTGATTCTCATTTGGATCAAAGCAATAAAGCCCTTGTGGAACTTTTAGGTGGTTGGTTAGAAACTCTCGGTTTTTCGGTTAACATCCAACCTGTGCCGGAAACACGTGATAAATACAACTTACTCGCTTCTATCGGTGAGGGTAACGGTGGGCTAATGTTATGTGGCCATACCGACACAGTACCATTCGATGAGGGCCGTTGGAGTAAAAACCCATTCGAGCTGACTGAGCACGATGGTAAGTTATATGGGCTTGGTACCGCAGATATGAAAGGTTTTTTCGCCTTTATTGTTGATGCGTTAAGAGATATGGATTTAACAAAACTCCAACGCCCACTGCATATCTTAGCAACTGCTGATGAAGAAACGTCAATGGCAGGTGCACGTTATTTTGCGGCTAACACAGCACTACGCCCTGATTTTGCTATTATTGGTGAACCTACGTCTTTACAACCTATACGAGCACATAAAGGGCATATATCGAACGCCATTCGCATTACTGGGCAATCAGGGCATTCCAGTGACCCAGAGCGTGGTGTTAATGCGATTGAATTAATGCATGAATCGATTTCTCATTTGATGACGCTCAGAAATACATTGAAAGAGCGTTTTAATAACCCTGCTTTTGTTATTCCATACCCAACTATGAACTTTGGGCACATTCATGGAGGGGACGCGGCAAACCGTATCTGCGGCTGTTGTGAGTTGCATATGGATATTCGCCCACTACCAGGGCTGACATTGCAAGATCTGGATGAAATGTTAAATCATGCCCTTGAGCCTGTCAGCACCAAATGGCCAGGCCGTATAGCAATAGAATCAATGCATCCACCAATTCCTGGCTATGAATGCCCAACAGATCACAAAATGGTTGCTGTGATTGAACAGTTACTAGGGCAAAAAGCAGATACCGTAAATTACTGTACTGAAGCGCCATTCATTCAAGAACTGTGCCCGACCTTAGTACTTGGCCCAGGTTCGATTGAGCAAGCACACCAACCTGATGAGTTTATTGATATGCGTTTTATAGAACCGACTCGTCAGCTAATTAGCCAAATGATAGAACACTTCTGTTTTACTAAACAAAATCAATGATTGCCTTAAAAACGCATGGCTATATTTAGCGCCATGCGTTTTTATCATGAATTTTTTTCCTGTTACCTTTGAAAAAACCTCAGCGTCTATATTTAATTTAAGGGTTGACTATCGACCAATATCCGGTAATCTCTATTTAGCCGTCTAAACGTATAGACGCGTACATGGATGTGATTATTTATAAAGATCATAACTCACAAAGATAATAATGAGTCTGCAAATTGCGAGGTTACAGGGTATGAGTTTTTTTCACGCAAACCAGCGCGAAGCGCTAAATCAAAACTTAGCTGAATTAGATGGCCAAATTAATGTTTCATTTGAGTTTTTCCCACCTCGCAGTGAAGAGATGGAGCAAACACTTTGGAAATCTATCGATAGACTCAAAACCTTAAAACCTAAATTTGTATCAGTGACCTATGGTGCCAACTCAGGTGAACGTGATCGAACCCATAGCATTATTAAAGATATCAAAGATAAAACAGGTTTAATTGCAGCCCCTCATTTAACCTGTATCGATGCGAGCCGTGATGAATTAAAAGGCATTGCACGTGACTACTGGAATAATGGTATACGCCATATTGTAGCTCTACGTGGCGACCTACCCGATAACAGCAATAAACCCGATATGTATGCAACTGATTTGGTTGAACTATTAAAAGGTGAAGCCGACTTTGATATTTCAGTCGCTGCTTACCCAGAGGTTCACCCTGAAGCGAAAAGTGCCCAAGCAGATTTAATTAGCCTTAAAAAGAAAATTGATGCAGGTGCTAGCCGTGCAATCACCCAATTTTTCTTTGATGTTGAAAGCTACCTCCGTTTTCGCGATCGCTGCGTTGCAACGGGTATCGACGTTGAAATCGTCCCAGGTATTTTACCCGTTTCTAATTTCCGTCAGTTAGAGCGTTTTGCCAAGTTAACCAATGTACGCATTCCCGCATGGATGAGCAAAATGTATGAAGGGTTAGACAACGACCCTGAAAGCCGTAACCTTGTTGGTGCGTCAATCGCCATGGATATGGTCAAAATTTTGAGCAGAGAAGGCGTGAAAGATTTCCATTTTTATACCCTTAACCGTTCTGAACTTACTTATGCAATCTGTCATACGTTAGGAGTTAGGCCTTAAAGGGCGAGTTTACAGCACATAAGTTCATTAAAGGGGCTAGTTGCCCCTCACCCTATAAATAGACTAAACCAAGGCTGGGTTAGGAACATTAACGTGAATGAATACGGGTTGTTGCTCATTCTCAAATTGTTCTATCGTAAATTTTTGATAATTTAAATTGTTATACCCTCTAAATAAGAGTATCCCCCGCTGCAAATCAGTCAATACTGTCCAAACTGAAAACTCGGTTAGGTAAAGCTTGAAGATATCATCTTCCCCTAATAATGGATCAACAGAGGCATTTTTAGGCCGGTCAAATTTATTCATGACGTGCCCTAATTCTACGAGCTGAACATTGGGGTCTGATACTTTATGATAGTAAGTTGAATAATAAACTGCCCGAACAAACCGCCCAACAGAGGTGTCAGCATTTGGCACTGCAGCAAGAGCGATACCACTATCAGGCTGGGAGAGTTTCATATTACCTAACGTGCTTGATGACACATCAACATTTGAGAGTTGGGTATAGTTATTAAGGTTAGTGAGATGCCAAGGAAATTCAGGGCCATTCGTCATACAGCGAGTTGGGTTGTCATAAACGTGCAAAACCCCCTTTGATACTTCAACCACGATACACGCCCCCGTTCTGTCATAAAAAGCATAATGAAAAGGGCTTGGCATATTACGCAGCAGTAATAATTTTTGTGACCAAAATGCCGTTTTAGGGATCGCTTTTTTCAACTCAGCGACTGTGGCGTATTGAGATAATGCCCACTCACCAATTGATGCAATCGGTACTGCTTTAGTATATTTTTTGGGGTTAAGGGGGGCTAATTCAGAATCTGTGATCATATTTAAACTAAAAGCTAACCCTCCGGAGTTAACGCCCTCAAGAACATCCCTTTCCCCTAAAATACTCACTGGTGCAGTAATTGCGATAAAAGGATACTTCACTTTATACTTTAGTCCTAAAGAGCCATCAGGGGCTTTACGCTGAAAAATATGGTTCTTCGGGTAATAAGTTAAAATTGACTCAGGTTCATCTGAAGAGAACTCTAATGTTCTACCGTGATAAACGTAATTATTTTTATCTGTGATTGCCAGAGATGTACAAGCAAACGCGCGAGGATTTGTGTTTTTTTCTAACATGTTAGCAGCCTTATCAAATAATATATTTGCCTATTACCATAATTACGATGAATAAAACCCATGATATTCAATAAATTAACCTGACTTATTTAAGGTATAATACATTCTGGCGTTTATATCCAACAAAATGAATATAAAAATAAAACAGAAAGGGGGAATTTAGCGTTAAATCTTTTTTAGAGCATCACATTAAATTTAAATTTAATGAAAACTAAATTTGAATTATTCGTTAATAATCATCACAATTATGAAATATGTAATCCATTTAATATGTTATAAAAACCCAACACTAATTAGCATCATCAGATAACGACAAACTAACTCATAAAGAATAAATTTACAGAAGTTAACCCCAAAATTTTCACTCATGATGAGTTAAGCAGCTAAAATCTCAGGGTAAACATGACTTAAAAAGACACCTAACCAATATTAAATATATTACTTCCCCCCATCTGCCATAGTTATAACCTTAATTTCATTCTAATTAAGATAATGGCTATTCAATTAATTTTTTTTAGTTTAAATCTTTGGATATTTAAAGAAGAGCGCGTATATTTAATATTGCTCTCAATATTAAATATCACATAATTACCACTTGGTTATTGAGGAAATTAAAATATGAGTAATCGTTCATTGAATCCAAAATATAATGGGATGGATGACGTTTATGCGTCATTAGAGTTATCAAAATCATTACCAAAAACTAAATTTCCATCAAAAGAACAAGAACCTCGCAATGTATTTAGTGCAGTGCGAGATGAATTAATGTTAGATGGTAATTCACGTCAAAATTTAGCAACATTCTGCCAAACTTGGGTAGATGATGAAATTCGTGACTTAATGGACTTATCTATCGATAAAAATATGATCGATAAAGATGAATATCCACAAACTGCCGAAATTGAAAACCGTTGTGTACATATGCTAGCGGATCTTTGGCATTCGCCAGATGCAGAAAATACCCTCGGCTGCTCGACCATCGGTTCTTCTGAAGCAGCAATGCTTGGAGGACTAGCCTTAAAGTGGCAATGGCGTAAAAAACGTGCAGCAGCAGGAAAGCCAACAGACAAACCAAACATGATCTGTGGCCCTGTTCAAGTATGTTGGCATAAATTTGCCCGCTACTTTGATGTTGAACTCAGGGAGATCCCACTTGAAGGCGACCGCCTGATTATGAACCCTGAGGAAGTGCTTAAACGTGTAGATGAAAATACGATTGGTGTAGTACCAACGTTAGGCGTGACATTTACTTGCCAATATGAACCTGTTAAAGCAGTTCATGATGCATTAGATAAGTTACAAAAAGAAACGGGCTTAGATATTCCTATCCATGTCGATGGTGCAAGCGGTGGGTTCCTAGCACCATTTTGTGCGCCAGATTTAGAATGGGATTTCCGTTTACCTCGCGTAAAATCGATTAACTCTTCCGGACATAAATTTGGTTTAGCTCCATTAGGCGCAGGCTGGGTAGTCTGGCGTGAAGCGCAAGACTTACCTGAAGAATTAATTTTCAATGTAAACTATTTAGGTGGCAATATGCCAACCTTCGCGCTTAACTTCTCTCGCCCAGGTGGCCAAATTATCGCTCAGTACTATAACTTCCTGAGGCTCGGTCGTGAAGGCTATGCAAAAATTCATAATTCTTGCTACGCAACTGCGCAATTCCTAGCCCGCGAAATCGAAAAGTTAGGTCCATTTGAAATGATTTTCGATGGTGATAGCCAAAAAGGTATCCCAGCGCTGGCTTGGAAGTTGAAAAAAGGCGAGACCACCAGCAATTATTCCCTCTATGACATAGCAGATAAACTACGTAGTCGTGGATGGCAAGTCCCTGCATATTCAATGCCAGCAAACCGTGAAGACCTCGTTGTTCAACGTATCTTAGTTCGTCACGGAGTAAGTTTAGACTTAGCCGCATTGTTAATTGAAGATTTTAAACGCACGCTAGATTATTTCGAAAAACATCCAGTCAATAAACCGCTAACAGAAGATGAAGGCGGCGGTTTTAACCACAGTTAATTAGCTAGTCATTAGCTCTATTATTTATTAGCCAAAGAATGTCATGTTCTTTGGCTTCTATTGGGATCAGTCCTGTAAGACTGATTGTTTATAGACTTTAGGAGAACTCGTATGGCGACAACAACGACAGCTCCAGCCGCAAAACAGCTCACATTACTGGGTTTTTTTGCCATTACAGCCTCAATGGTAATGGCTGTATATGAATACCCAACGTTTGCAACATCTGGTTTTAGTTTAGTTTTTTTCCTATTGTTAGGCGGATTGTTATGGTTCATTCCTGTCGCATTATGTGCCGCAGAAATGGCGACAGTGGAAGGTTGGGAAGAAGGCGGTGTGTTCGCATGGGTTTCTAATACACTAGGTGAGCGCTGGGGATTTGCTGCAATTTCATTTGGTTACCTACAGATTGCTATTGGCTTTATCCCAATGCTGTACTTCGTGCTAGGGGCCCTATCTTATATTCTAAATTGGCCAGAATTGAATACGGACCCTGTAACCAAAACTATCGGGGCATTAGTCATTTTATGGGTGCTAGCTTTCACTCAATTTGGCGGGACCAAATATACTGCGACCATCGCTAAAGTAGGTTTCTTTTTAGGTATTTTACTTCCTGCACTCATTTTAGTGTTTTTAGCCATTAGTTATTTATCCAGCGGTGCCCCTTTAGCCATTGAAATCAGTGAAAAAACCTTTATACCTGATTTTACCCAAATAGGGACATTGGTCGTTTTTGTTGCGTTTATTTTGAGTTATATGGGAGTTGAGGCTTCCGCAACCCACGTTAACGAAATGAAAAACCCAGGTAGAGACTACCCAGCAGCCATGTTTTTACTGATGATAGCAGCCATTTGTTTAAGCTCTATTGGCGGGTTATCTGTTGCTGTTGCTATCCCAAATAGTGAAATTAACCTGTCTGCCGGTGTAGTTCAGACATTCAACGTACTTGTTACACACTTTAATTCTTCCCTTGAATGGGCAGTGCGAATTATTGCAGCTTTATTATTGCTTGGTGTCTTAGCGGAAATAGCCTCATGGATTGTAGGGCCTTCGCGAGGAATGTACGTTGCGGCACAGAAAGGAATTTTGCCGCAAAGTTTCGCCAAAGTGAATAAAAATGGCGTCCCAGTCACACTGGTTGTCTCTCAATTATTAATTACAACTGTCGCGATTATCGTCCTCACCAATACTGGCGGCGGCGGGAATATGTCATTCCTTATTGCATTGGCACTGACGGTCGTTATTTATCTCTGTAGCTACTTTATGTTATTCCTTGGTTATATGCATTTAGTCTGCAAGCAACCTGAGAAGAAACGAGCGTTTAATATCCCTGGTGGCAAAGGTGTTAAATTACTTGTTGCCTCCGCTGGGTTTATTATTTCTATCTTAGCGTTTATTGTTTCATTCTTCCCACCAAGCTCATTACCCGGCGGAGCAAGTGATAATACTTACGTCACGCTACTTGCCGTCAGCTTTATAATTATCTTCTTACTGCCATTTGTAATTTATGCATTCCATAGCAAGCAAGGTAAGAAAACCAATGTGACGATGGTACATATCAAAACGCATAATGCACCAGTTAACCACTTCTTTATTCACCCTAGAGCGCGTTCTACCTATCATTTAATTCATGATGATAAGCCCCCCAAAGAGAATGATAAATCATAAAATAAATAACCTGTGATTTATTTCACCACAGTAATATCGGTCTTATTTAAAGGGAAGCAACTTAGCTTCCCTTTACTTATCCTTTAACTCGCGAAATAGCTGAGATATACTTTTTGCTCTCTAATTAATTCCGCTAACTTAGATACATCCGCATTATCCTGAGTATAAATAGTATATTGCGCATAATCGTTCATCCATAATTCACTGACTGACACAAACTCCAACATACATTTATTTACATCATCAAGATGATGAGCAAACGCCTTATGTAACGCCACTGACTCGAGTAACTTACTTATTTCTTTTTCTAGACAAACTACCATATCATCAATCACGAGATGAAATTCGCAACCACTATAATCAAGTGAGTTGCTCTGTATTAAAAAGCTATTTTTCTCTTGATTCATCGCGTCGAGCTTGGCTTGAAAATAAGCTGCTCTAGATTCCATTAACTCAATTTCATCAGTGACTTGCTTCATTAGCACCGTAATATTTGAGTCACCATAAACCTGATGATTGGTAGAATATAATTCATTTGTATATGTAATTAACCCTTCTAAAGTAGAGCGCGTTTCAAGTTCAATAGCATGAGTATTATCTGAAATAGATAATGCAACCTTATCTGTCTCTGAAAAAATATAATTATAACCTAATGATAAGGCGTCTCTCATCCGTTTAAAATAATCCAATGCAGTTTCGTATGAGTTATTAAAACCCGCGTATATTCCATCATATTTATTATTAATTACGTTTGAATAGTTATATTCAAAATCCGAAAGCTTCATGTCTCTTATATTTTCCATTTCAACACTCCATTTTTAAGGAATAAATTTCTCATCTAAATTAATTTAGAATGAGCGGATTATGAATACGTAAAAATGGTAGAAGCTAACAATTATTAACTGTTAAAAATAAAAAAATAGACTTGATATTAGGGTTAAAATAGCTAACTGCTTATTAGAGAGGCACGTTTTAATTTTTTTATCAAACCTGCCAGCATACTTATACTGGCAGGTTTCAGTGACGTCTTATTTTACTAACCTGTATTACGCATTCCCGCAGCAACACCGGCAATCGTAACCATCAGAGCTTGTTCCACTCGAGGGTCTGGGTGTTCTTGCTGACGAGAACGGTGTAACAGTTCAGCCTGTAACACGTTCAATGGGTCTGTGTAGACATTACGCAGTGCGATAGACTCGGCAATCCAAGGTAAGTCGGCCATTAGCGCCTCATCTTTCGAAACCGCCAACACACTTTTTATATCCTCCGACAGCTGATCACGTAGTTTTTGCCCCAACGGCCATAAACGTTCTTCCACTAAA
This sequence comes from Providencia sp. NPDC089933, assembly GCF_049545585.1. Taxonomy (NCBI): domain Bacteria; kingdom Pseudomonadati; phylum Pseudomonadota; class Gammaproteobacteria; order Enterobacterales; family Morganellaceae; genus Providencia; species Providencia sp. NPDC089933. Next base: position 86,475 of record NZ_JBMWDT010000014.1, on the reverse strand, counting down.
CGATGATCATAGTACTCCGCCAGCCATAGGTCTGCTTTCGCATAAACCATCTCTAACATGGCTATACGTGTATTAAAGAATGGCCATTGCTGCCACATTTCATCAAGAATGTTTTGTTTGCCTTCTTGTTCAATGACATGTTTCAGTGCTGCGCCCGCACCCAACCAAGCAGGAAGCATCAAGCGGTTTTGTGTCCATGCAAAAATCCAAGGAATAGCACGTAATGTTTCAACACCACCAGTAGGTCGACGTTTCGCTGGCCTTGACCCTAGTGGCAACTTGCCTAGTTCTAATTCAGGCGTAGCAGCACGAAAGTACGGAACAAAATCAGGCTGTTCACGTACATAGTCACGGTACATTGCACAAGAAACATCCGATAATGAATCCATCACCGATTTCCACTCGTTTTTCGGTTCTGGTGGCGGTAAGAGATTAGCTTCTAGGATTGCGCTTGTATACATTGCTAAACTACTGATAGTGACTTGTGGTAACCCGAATTTAAAGCGGATCATTTCCCCTTGTTCTGTAACACGCAAGCCACCTTTTAAACTCCCCGGAGGCTGAGACAGCAATGCAGAATGAGCCGGAGCCCCCCCACGACCGATAGTGCCACCACGTCCGTGGAACAGGGTCAGTGTCACACCTTCTTTTTCACACAGTTTAATTAACGCATCTTGTGCCCTGTATTGTGCCCACGATGCTGCCATTACCCCTGCATCTTTAGCTGAATCTGAATACCCAATCATCACCATTTGGCGGTCATCGATCAGCTCGCGGTACCATTCAATACTGAGCAGTTTTTGCATTACGCTTTCAGCATTATTTAAGTCTTCTAAGGTCTCAAATAATGGTGCGACAGGTAAACGAACTGAAGCGCCAGTTTCATTAAGCAATAATTTAACCGCTAAGACATCTGAAGGTACTTTAGCCATTGAAATTACATAAGCCGCAATCGAATCATTCTTCGCATTCGCAATAACACGGCAGGTTTCAAATACCTCTTGTGTTTCTGGGCTAGGCTGCCAATCTTGTGGAATTAATGGGCGGCGTGATTGCAGCTCGGACAGTAAAAATTGCTGTTTTTCCTCTTCCGACCACTGTGAGTAATCCCCCAGCCCTAAATATTGTGTGAGTTCTGCAATAGCCTCTGTATGGCGAGTACTTTCTTGGCGGACATCAATACGTACCAACTGTAAGCCAAAACTACGAATACGACGTAAGGTATCCAGCAGTTGCCCATTGGCAATAATTTTCATATTGCAGGCAATTAACGATTGATAACAGGCATATAACGGGTCCCATAACTGGGCATTATCTGTCAATAAATCGGCGGGAGGCAAGGCTTGCTCACCTTTTACACGGCGCTCTAAATATTCTAATGTTGAGAATAATTGGCTACGCAAATTTTTAGCAATTTGGCGATACGGTTCATCCACATCATCGCCTCCAGCTAATGCACGTAACTCTGGGGTTGCCTCCGTCATGGACAGTTCAGAAACTAAAACCTGAATGTCTTTTAGGAATAAATCTGCTGCTTTCCAGCGACTTAGCAGTAAAACTTGACGAGTAACATCCGCCGTCACATTTGGGTTACCGTCACGGTCACCGCCCATCCATGACGTGAAACGGATTGGATTGGCTTCGACAGGTAAAACAGTGCCAATCGAGTCTTCGAGTTGTTCGTTAAATTCACGTAAAAATGCAGGAACCCCTTCCCACAGTGAATTTTCGACCACTGCGAAACCCCACTTCGCTTCATCAATTGGCGTTGGACGAATTTTACGAATTTCATCGGTATGCCATGATTGAGCGACTAATTGGCGTAGGCGCCGCATAATATTATTGCGCTCATAGTCCGCAATATCATCATGATCAAGCTGAGATAAACAGGTGTTTACTTCAACCAGTTTGTGGATCAACGTCCGACGTGCGATCTCAGTGGGGTGAGCGGTTAAAACTAATTCGATAGAAAGCTGTTCAACTGCTTTTTGAATGTCTGTATCAGTAAAGCTTTTTTCTTTTAAGCGGCCAAACAGATTTTTCAATGCGACGGGGTTACTTGCCGCTTCACCATGAGGTGAAATACTGTGGTATTGCTCAGCGACGTTTGTTAGGTTTAAGAATTGGTTAAATGCCCTTGCGACGGGTAGCAACTCATCATTAGAGAGGTTTTGTAATGTCATCAGCAGTTTTTGGCGCTGAACTTCATTACCTGCACGGGAAGATTTAGAAAGCTTACGAATGGACTCTACTTTATCGAGTATGTCTTCGCCTAAAGCTTCCTTGATGGTATCGCCGAGTAACTTACCTAGCATACTGACATTACTGCGCATTGCGGAATATTGCTGATTCATGAGACTCCTGACCTTGTGCTTCTGGCAGAATGCATCCCGCATGACTCACGGTTAACAGACTGCTACCTGTTTCCTGTAACAAAATTTCAGTCGGCTGCGTTAGAATTATCATTTTGTGATGCAGACCGCTAAATTTACCCTTCAATGTATATTCATATCAGAAAAAAATGACTTTGGGGGATTTTTCTGAAATTTAATTACAGATTCATTTTTATTAATTTTTCTTATTTAAGTATTGTTTCAGCGCAATATATCGTCGATTCAGCACTTTTAAGACATGAATAATGCTTAAGAATTAAATCATCAGAATAAAAAGACAGAAAAGAAGGCTGTAGATTAAAAATTTTCATGATGTATTGGTGCCAAATTTACATTTAAAGCACCAATACACTTAAACAATGATTACAACAATTGAGAAAGGCGGTTTAAATCAGATTGAATAGCCCCAGCAGTCACATCTCGCCCTGCCCCAGGACCTCTTATTACTAATGGGTTATCTCGATACCAGCGACTTTCTATCGCAAATACATTGTCACCCGGTAATAATGAAGCCAATGGGTGATTCGGTTGTACTGCCTCAACACCCACTTTAGCTTTACCTTTTACTGCATCAAACCGCGCAACATAACGAAGTACTAACCCCATTTCCTGTGCCGCTTCTAAGCGCTGTTGCATCTGTTCATTGATCACAGCACTATTTTCAAAAAACTCATCTAATGAGCCGGTTTGAGCTTGTTTAGGGACTAATGACTCAACACGTACGTCATTAGGTTCTATATCGTAACCAGCTTCACGGGCTAAAATAATTAACTTGCGCATCACATCTTGCCCAGAAAGGTCAATACGTGGATCAGGTTCTGTTAAACCTTGTTGCCACGCTTGCTCAACTAACTCACTGAACGGAACCGAGCCATCGAATTGCAAAAATAGCCATGATAATGTCCCTGAAAAAATACCGCTAATCGTCAGGATGACATCACCACTTTCTTTTAAATCTCGCACCGTATAGTTAATCGGCAACCCAGCTCCAACTGTCGCATTATAAAGCCAGTGACGACCTGTTTTTGAAAATGCATCTCGAATTTGGCGATACTGAGCTGTTTGTGCGGCCCCTGCAATTTTGTTAGCACTAATAACATGAAAACCATAGCTGGCAAAATCAACATAGCTATCAGCCAAAGTTTCACTGGCGGTAACATCTAAGACAACTAAATCATCATAAGGGTGAGAACGCATCCATAAAAACAAGTTGTCATCTTCATGTTCCACCGCCTCGTCATCAAAAAATGCCAAAGCGCGACTAGGGTCGATCCCCTGATAATTTAATAAACTACGGCGGCTATCCACCACACCAGCCAACACGAAGTCAAAGTCACTACGAGCAGAAATATTAGGTTGCTCCGCTGCAAAAAGTTCCAACCAACGCGCGCCAATATTCCCTTTACCAAAGAGTACTAACCCTATACGTTTTTCCGCACGGAACAAGCTTTGGTGCATACCTTGGATTAAATGTTCAGTTTGGTTTGTACGCAATACGGCAACCAAGCTAATCGCATCTTCAGAATGCCAAATAAATTCAACAGGCTGCCCCTTCAACTCCTCATAAAAACGGTGGCTATGCAGGGGTTTTTTGCCAACACCCGCCCCCACTAAAGCAACCAAAGAAAAACCTTCACGCAGTGATAATGACCCCGGTAACCCGGCTTCCTCTAAGACATTCAACGCACTTTCAACAAGTTCTGAGGTATAGCATAATTGAAGCAATGCACGGTCATGGTGAATACCAAGAGCTAATGGACGTAATTGGACCCGTTTTAATAGTAAGTCCACATCCTTACAGATTTGTTTGAAATCCCGCCCTGCAGCAATACGTAGTTCAATTAAGCAAACATCATCGTGACTTGTGACAATTTTAGCCCCAGCTCCTGATGCTAATACACGCTCTATCTTGGTTGAGCCTTGCTCTGGTTGGTAACTACACCTTAATTGCAAATCAATGTTACTGACAGAAACGGGCTGCAAGGTACGAGTATGTAAAACTGGCGCCGCTAAACGCGCCAATTCGCTAGCTTCATCAAGACGTAATAAAGGCAATAAACACGCATCTTTAACCTTACGAGGGTCTGCACTGTACACCCCTGCAACATCACTCCAAATGGTGACTTTATCAACATCGGCGAGCGCACCAACCTGTGTGGCTGAATAGTCGCTACCATTGCGCCCGAGTAATACGGTTTCGCCTTGCTGGTTACGGGAGATAAAGCCAGTAACAACAATACGTCGATTAGGTAATTGAGTTAATTGTTGTTGTAATAAATACCGTGATTGTATTTCATCTACCTGAGGCTGTGCAGCGCGTTCAGCACGTAAAAATAAACGCGCGTCTAACCAAGAACTTGCCATATCAGCTTGAGATAACACTTCAGACATAAGGCGCGCAGACCAAATTTCACCATGACCGACGACTTCTGCGTAAGTGACATCACTATTCGGCTTATCCAGTAAAACACTGAGTCGTTCTAAATCCTGAATGAATAATTGGCTTAATTCTTTTGCTTTTGGTTCTGGCAAAAGAGATTCAATTAAATCCAGTTGATAGCGGCGTAATATTTGCTGAGCTTGATGAGCCGAAATACGGTCAATCTGACTTAATTTCAACCAATTGATTAGTTGATTGGTTGTACTACCCGCAGCGGAAACCACCATTAAATCACCGGGTTGGCTATAGTTAGCCATAATAGCCGCGACTCGTTGATAACACTTTGCGTCCGCTAAACTACTACCTCCAAACTTATGTAACTGGCGGTGGCAAGGTGCCACCTCAACCGCTGTTAGTACACTCATCAAAAAACTCCGCTAACGTTGTGCCGCAACCTGAAATGCTTGCTCTAAATCTGTAATTAAATCCTGAGGGTCTTCAATCCCGACCGAAATTCTCAGCAAGCTATCCGTAATACCGGCTTGTGCTCGAGCTTCAGCGGACATCCCCGCGTGGGTCATTGTTGCCGTATGAGAAATCAGGGTTTCTACACCACCTAATGATTCTGCCAATGTAAATAAAGACAAGGCGCTCAGAAAACGACGTAGTTGTAATTCATCACCAGCAAATTCAAAACTTAACATTGCCCCAAAACCTTTTTGCTGCTTAAGTGCAATTTGATGCCCTGGGTGATCTTCCAATTCAGGATAATACAATTTTTTCACTAAAGTCTGTGATTTAAGATACTTTACGATTTCTTGTGTATTTCTCTGCTGTTGTAAGATACGTGGGGATAAGGTTCGAATCCCTCGCAATAATAAATAGCTATCAAAAGCCCCTCCAGTAACACCAATATTATTTGCCCACCACGCTAATTCTATTGCCCATTTTTCATCTTTGGCAATAACAACTCCAGCCACAATATCTGAGTGGCCATTAAGATATTTAGTGCATGAGTGGACAACGAAATCCGCCCCTAATGAAAGCGGTTGCTGTAAAATCGGGCTTAGAAATGTATTGTCAACAACGACTAATGCCCCTGCTTCATGAGCCAAATGAGCAATATGCTGTATATCAAAAATTCTTAATAGTGGGTTGCTCGGTGTTTCGATTAACACCAATTTAGGCTTTTTATCTAATGCCTTTTGCAATGCACTTTCGTCACTTTGGTCGACAAACTGTACTTGATAAGCCCCACGCTGGCTTTGGCTATTAAATAACCGGTAACTTCCCCCATAACAATCGTGGGGAGCTACAAGTAAATCACCCGGTTGTAAAAATACCGTACATAACAGATGAAGCGCAGACATACCGCTATTCGTCATTACAGCCCCACTTCCCCCTTCGAGCTGTGCTAATGTTTTTTGTACTATATCCCGCCCTGGGTTTCCTCGACGTGAATAATCATGAACTCGCGGCTGATTAAAGTCAGTAAAATTATAGGTACTGGACAAATAAATGGGAGGCACAACGCAACCAAATTGTTGATCTTCATTTAATCCATTATGAATTGCGATAGTTGACGGTTTGTAGGCCATAAACGCTTCTCCTGATTTGTGATTGCTCAAATCATACCCATGAGATGTTTAGACGTCAACATATCTAGACGTCTAAACCTCTTTACGTTTATATCAAGTAATGGAATAATCAGCCTTAATAATTATGTGCTCATTGATAATCAATAGCACAAATAGACTTAGCTAGTTAATTTCACAGGAAAAATTGTGGTAAACTAGGACAAGTTTCTTCTTACTTATATGCAGACACGCCCTATTTGAAGCTTAGAATAAGTTTCTCTTAAAAAGAATATGCATATTATTTTTAATTATTACTGAAAATATCCAAGGTAACTCATGGCTGAATGGAATGGTGAATATGTCAGTCCGTATGCTGAACATGGCAAAAAGAGTGAGCAAGTAAAAAAAATTACAGTATCTATCCCGTTGAAGGTACTAAAAATTTTAACTGATGAGCGTACACGCCGCCAGATTAATAACTTACGTCACGCTACAAATAGTGAATTACTGTGCGAAGCATTTTTGCACGCATTCACGGGGCAACCGCTGCCGAATGACGAAGATTTACGCAAAGAACGTAATGACGAAATCCCTGAAGCGGCAAAAGAAATCATGCGTGAATTAGGTATCGACCCAGAAACGTGGGAGTACTAACTCAATTTTTGCCTCAGTAATGCAATACGTTTTTCACTACGTCGCAAACAGGTATTCCCTGCCAGTGGCGTAGCGCTCTTCTTATCTTATCTAAAGGTGATTACACTTAATCGCTCATCCCAAGCCACGCTAAAATTTTTCTTTGGTCTCACACCTAACACCAAGATTTCTCTGAATTAGTTCACTTTCAGAATTGCCCGCAGGCTTATTTCCCCAACTTCTCTACACTTCATCACACCAATCTATAACCACACCCAATAATTAGAATTATTAAGGATAGTGTAATGAATAAATATAATCAGGTCTTAATCGGCTTACTCGGTGGAGCACTACTCATCACCGCAGGATGCACAAACCACTCAACTAGTTATACCAAAGAATATAAAGAAACTGCTAATAGCGATTTATCAGCGAAAAAATTAGGGACAAAATGGGGGGAAGATGTTAATTCTGCTGTACAAAAGGTCAAAGCCTCACGTTTAACCAACACACCTTTTGACACCGCCATTATCCTTTACCGTGGTGAACGTGTCCCAAGCCATGTTCAAACCATCAATTATATTCCGTTGTCCCCCATAGAGATCAAAATCACTGATGGAAATGACCGTAAAATGCCAATTTACCGTAATAACCAAGGACAATATATTTTGCCCGCCCAAGAGGGACAGCGTTATCAATTGACTATCGCCAATACCGATAGAAATAGAACCTACGAAGTGGTCACAACCGTTGATGGTATTGACGTACTAAATGGCCGTGCAGGTTCATACCAAAATAATGGATATTTGATCCGTCCCAAACATGAGGTCACCATTGAAGGCTTTCGCAAGAATCAGGACCAAGTCGCCGCTTTTCGCTTCTCAGCACCAGAAGATTCTTATGTAAATCAAAATGTTCAAGGTGACGAACGGAATATTGGCGTAATTGGTTTTGCGATTTTTGAAGTTCGGGAAGAATTAGCCGACTGCGAAGCAAACCCTTTCCCCGCAGAGACACAATATGCTCCAGCCCCGTGTAAAAAACGCTAAATACGCTTAAAACGCACCCCATAAAGAGTGCGTTCTTAAATATTGGCCGCGTTTAAACAAAATAAAATACTAATAACCACCATAAACCCACCATGAAACCGTTAATTATCAACTATTAACAAAGAATAACGATAATCATATCGTTTTTCACCCAATTTTGACTTATCTTAAATCAAACGCTTAATTTGACTTATAATAAAACCTTATTTCCAATAAACTAACTAAACGGTATTTTTAATGAAAAAGATAATTGCAGTATCTCTTTTAAGCGTCGTTTCTAGCGTAGCGATGGCATCGAATAGTGGTTTTTATGTTTCTGGTAAAATGGGAACATCAATCTTAAAACTTTCCGACCAAAAGTGGGAAAGTATTGATGACCTTGGTGAGTATGATCGTGCCAGTGGTGGAAGCAAAACCAAAGGCGTGTTCGGTGGCGGCCTTGCTGTTGGTTATGACTTATATGATATGACCTCTTTACCTCTTCGTACTGAGCTCGATATAACCCTTAGAGGGAAAGCATCTTCCAAATATAATCTAGCGAGTAGCTCTTGGGACAATGGCAATGGTTCTTTCTATTCAGATAGTGATGATGCAAAAAATGATATCACGCTAAATACTTTCATGGTCAATGCCTACTATGACTTCAAAAATGAAACTAATTTCACACCTTATGTATCTGTGGGCTTAGGGTTAGCGAGCATTAAGCATAAAGCACAGTATTCCTACTCTGAAACGAATTCCGGTGGTAGCGAATATAGTTCATCGTCTAAATCAAAAACTAATAGTAATTTTGCTTGGAGTTTAGGATTGGGTTCACAGTATGCAATCAATGACAATCTATCATTAGATTTAAGCTACCGCTTCTTAGATGCAGGTAAATCTGAGGTGAGCTCTTACACTGACGGTGCCAAAGATAAATCAAAAGTGAAAGTCAGAAGCAATGACATTATGCTTGGTGTGGTTTACCGCTTCTAACGGTTTATTCTACCCATAAAAAAAGGGAAAATATATTTTCCCTTTTTTTTGCATTTCACAAGTTCGATTATTTTTTAGAACCTGGGATGCTGAAACGTTGGTTAAAGCGATCAACACGACCACCAGTCGCAACATCACGCTGTTTACCAGTATAGAACGGGTGGCAATTACCACAAACGTCCAGGTTCAGCGAGTGACCAGCAGTTGAATTAATTTTCATAACATTACCGCAAGAACAAGTTGCAGTAACTTCTTCGTATTTAGGATGAATACCTTTTTTCATGGGAGAACCTCTATTAAGGCCGTGTCGCCATTCCAGCCCTAACGCCGGACACCACACGTCGTGTTGATTGAATTTAATATTATTGGCAAAAATAACTACCAAAGGCGGCGGATCATACAGAAATTCTGTTTATCACGCAATGAAAACCGAGTAAATTTTGTGTTACTCTAGTCCGCTCTTATTATTATCATCGCATAAAAAACAGACGGAAATCCAGCTATGATCGTCGTTCAGGTGGCATTACCTGTTCCTTTAAATCGCACATTTGATTATCGCCTCCCTGATAACATGGCGCTTCCCGTCATTGGGAGCCGTGTCATGGTGCCGTTTGGCAAGCGCCAAGCACTGGGGGTTGTGGTTAAACATAGCGATAAAAGTGAATTTGCTGAAGACAAGCTCAAAGCTATCGAACTGGTTCTTGACCAGCAAACTCTATTTCCTGACGATGTTTGGCAATTATTATTATGGTCTGCCCAATATTACCATTACCCAATTGGTGAGGTTCTTTTCCACGCTCTACCGACATTACTGCGCCAAGGTAAAGCCGCAGAATTCACCCCTATTTGGCAATGGCAAGTTACTGAGTTAGGCCTTGCGGTTGACCTTAATGAGTTAAAACGTTCACCTAAGCAGCAGCAAGCACTCGCCCTTTTACGTCGCCGGTCTGTGTATCGCCATCAGGTCAATGAACTTGAAATCAGCGAAAGTGCCTTACAAGCCTTAAAAAAGAAAAGCTATATAGAACTACACCCTGTTCAGCCTACTGCGGAAAAATGGCAACCTAACTTTACAATATGTGGCGAAAGGCTACGCCTTAACAGCGAACAGGCCACCGCGGTCGGAGCGATCCGTGCACAAGATGACGAGTTCTCACCATGGCTGCTTGCTGGGATCACAGGTTCCGGTAAAACAGAGGTCTATTTAAGCGTATTAGAAAATGTGCTTTCCCAAGGTAAACAGGCTTTAGTTCTCGTTCCCGAAATTGGCTTAACCCCACAAACCATTAGCCGTTTTCGTGAGCGTTTCAATGCCCCTGTAGATGTTCTACATTCGGGGTTAAATGACAGTGAACGTTTAGCCGTTTGGCTACGAGCTAAACAAGGGCAAAATGCAATTATTATTGGCACTCGTTCTGCCCTATTTACCCCATTTGCCCACTTAGGCATCATCATTATCGATGAAGAGCATGATAGCTCTTATAAGCAACAGGATGGCTGGCGTTACCATGCTCGAGACCTCGCGGTCTTTCGCGCCAAAAAAAATAATATTCCGATTGTGATGGGGACCGCAACACCGTCACTGGAAACCCTTTTTAATGTTCAACAAAATAAGTATCGTCAATTAAACCTCACTATTCGGGCTGGGAATGCTCACCCTGCAGTACAACATCTAATTGACTTAAAAGGCCAACCCTTAAAATATGGCCTATCACACTTGCTAATCCAACATATTAAAGAACATTTAGCGAAAAATAATCAGGTGATTTTATTTTTAAATCGTCGGGGCTATTCCCCGGCACTGATTTGCCATGAATGTGGCTGGATTGCCGAGTGCCAACGCTGTGATCATTACTACACCTTACATCAGAATTTTCACCAATTACGTTGTCATCACTGCGACAGCCAACGCCCGATCCCTCGCCAATGCCCACAATGTGGGTCAACCCACTTGGTGCCCGTAGGTATGGGAACAGAGCAACTTGAAGAGGGGATATCGGAGCTTTTCCCTGACACGCCAGTGACCCGTATTGACCGTGATACTACTAGTCGTAAAGGCGAACTTGAGCAACATTTAAACCAAGTTCACGAAGGTGGGGCAAGGGTCCTTATCGGCACGCAAATGTTAGCTAAGGGCCACCATTTTCCAGATGTTACCTTAGTCGCGCTATTAGACGTTGACGGCGCACTATTTTCGAGTGACTTTCGTGCGGCTGAGCGTTTTGCCCAATTATATGTACAAGTTTCAGGCCGTGCGGGTCGAGCTGGTAAGCAAGGGGACGTTTTTTTACAGACTCACCACCCAGAGCACCCTCTGCTACTCAATTTACTTGAAAACGGCTATGACGCTTTCACAAAAGAGGCAATGGAAGAGCGCCGTATCGCCATGTTACCACCTTACACTAACCATATTTTGATCCGCTCCGAAGACCACAATAACCAAGATTCACGCCTTTTTTTGCAAAATGTACGGCAATATATCGCAGAGCACCCGCAAAGTGACGCTAAACTGTGGATTTTAGGGCCATCGCCGTCGATTCAAGCCAAACGAGGTGGACGATTCCGCTGGCAATTATTGCTCCAACACCCTTCACGGTTATATTTGCAGCAATTTATGGCAAAACTACTGCCTGAAATCCTTCAGCAGCCAGAAAGCCGTAAAGTAAAATGGAATGTGGACGTCGACCCGACTGATTGCTAACCTCATTCCTTAAATTAATAATTTGAATACTCATGAACAAAGTATCTCTAGATATCTCTGTGTTTCAACAGCCGATTTTTAGGAATTTCCTCTCAAATTTTTTTTAAATTTGCGAAGCAGCTCTAAAAAATGACGTAAGTCACACTTTTTATGCAAACTAGGTAACAGATATTATTGTGAAACCAATTAGAATAACTTCTAATCATAAATAATGACGTGCTTTCGCCATTCAAAAAAAGCAAACGATTAAATCAATCTAAGGAAGGCGTTGTGGAAAGTAAAAAACACAATAATACGGCAACAATGAAAGACGTTGCCAGTGCTGCGGGCGTTTCGACAGCGACAGTCTCTAGAACCTTGATGAACCCAGAAAAGGTTTCTTTGCAGACAAGGCAAAAGGTCGAGCAAGCCGTGATGGATGTTGGCTATTACCCCCACAACCTTGCTAGAAGTTATAAGCGCAATGAATCAAAAACTATTCTTGTACTCGTTCCGAATATCCGTGACCCTTTCTTTAGCGACGTGGTTTGTGGTATCGAAGAAATTGCAGCACAAGAAGGCTATTTTGTGCTAATTGGTGATTGCAAACATCAACAAAAACAAGAAAATGCCTTTATTAACCTGATTATTACCAAACAAATCGATGGTATGGTATTACTCGGCTCTAATATCCCCTTTGATGTCTCCACTGAAGAACAAAAAAACCTACCGCCAATTGTTATGGCGAATGAGTTTGCCCCTGAATTAAAGCTCCCTACCGTTCATATTGATAACCTTACGGCAGCATTTAACGCGACCCATTACCTACAAAAGCAAGGCCACCGGCTGATTGCTTGTATCGCAGGTCCCTCTCATATGCCGTTGAGTGAGTATCGGTTAGAAGGTTATAAAAAGGCGATGTTGCGTACTGGCGAAAAGTTACGCGAAAACTATATTATTCGCGGCGATTTTACGCACGAAGGTGGCGCAGAAGCCATGAAAACGTTACTTTCACTTCCTGAACCCCCAACTGCCGTTTTTTGTCACAGTGATATCATGGCCATAGGGGCTATGTGGCAAGCGAAGAAAATGGGGTTACAACTCCCAGATGACCTTTCTTTCGTTGGTTTCGATAACTTAGAACAAGCAAAATACACTTTACCCGCATTAACGACTATCGACCAACCGCGTACTGAAATCGGCCATCATGCTATGCAACTGTTACTAGAACAGATCCACGGTAACAATGTCACCCCTGGGTCTCGTCTCCTAGATTCTGATTTAATCATTAGAGAGAGTACAAAAGCGCCTAAAAGCTAGGGGTTATTGAACTTTAATGGTACATTTTTATTCGTATTAAATGTATTTTGCTCAAGGCGAGCGATTCACCGTCTAGTCACAGTCACCTAGGCAAGAAGTGCTTAACACAGAGAAAAATTACATTTAATCGAACCCGAAGGTCTATTTTTCTGAATTATGTAGCTTACCGAGCATGGTTGTACTAAACCTAACCATGTAGCTGGTTTTAACACCAAAACGCGCTGTAAAAATCATCAGCAAAGATGAACAGCCCCTAGTCAAAGCCACTCAGGTTAAGTAACATGTTAAGCCAAATGACGACAACAATTAATAATTAGTGAATTAATAGCGTGGCACAAAAAGATTATGTAGCTCGAGGGCGCTCATCCGCTCGTAAAAAAGGCAAAGGTAAATCGAAAAAAGCACAGGGACTGCCAATGACTACTTTGGTCGTTGCTGTGGTGATTGTCGTGCTATTCGTTGGTGGCCTGTTTTATATCACCCAAAATAAAAAGGATACCCTACCACCACAATCTGTCGTACCAACTGCACCTACGGGCAGCACACTTCCGCCCAAACCTGAAGAGCGCTGGCGCTATATTAAAGAACTCGAGCGCCGCGGTGTTGATATACCAAGCTCTCAGCAGCCTAATACCGGTACTAATATTCTGCGTCCATCAGATTTAACACCTGAACAACGTCAATTATTAGAGCAAATCGATTCTGACCGGCGCCAACCGGTAACTAACTTACAAGAAATCCCTGCTAACGGTAAACCAGTGCCGCGGTCTCAGGTCATTATCAATGAACCGGCTCAACCTATAGAGCCAGTTCAACGTAAGCCTGTTGTGAATAACGAACCGAAAGTAGAATCTCGACCAGCGGCACCGGCCTCATCGACACAAAATGTACCGGATAAAAAACCAGCGAATAATCTGCAAAATATGTTAGTTCAATGCGGGTCATTCCGTACAGCAGAACAAGCAGAGTCGGTACAAGCAACACTCGCCTTTTCAGGTATTGAAAGCCGTATCTCTAGTGGCGGTGGCTGGCACCGTATCGTATTAGGCCCTTATTCCAAGTCAACCGCAGAGAAAATGCGTGACCGAGCAGCAGGTGTCGGTGTATCAGGTTGCATTCTTCGTGCTTCAGGGGGTTGAAAATCCTAACCTCCCACCCCATGTACTGTTTTAATGTACTCATGAGCGGTTGTTTTTATCTTCAACACAATTCAAGTGCTAGCTAATTAAACAGCTACCACTTGAATTTTATCTTTTGGAAATTAAAACCAGCTGCATTCTTTTTGTAATAAAACCAGGGGCTAACTCATGACAACAATCGTAAGTGTTCGCCGTAATGGCCAGGTCGTAATTGGTGGTGATGGACAGGCGACGATGGGTAATACCGTCATGAAAGGCAATGTCCGCAAAGTTCGCCGCTTATACAATGACAAAGTCATTGCCGGATTTGCCGGTGGCACCGCAGATGCATTCACACTTTTTGAACTGTTTGAGCGTAAACTCGAACTGCACCAAGGCCATTTAACTAAAGCGGCCGTTGAGCTTGCAAAAGATTGGCGTACAGACCGTATGCTACGCAAGCTAGAAGCGTTGCTCGCTGTCGCAGATGAACACACCTCGCTTATCATTACGGGTAATGGTGACGTGGTACAACCTGAAAATGACTTAATTGCCATAGGTTCCGGTGGTCCATACGCGCAATCAGCAGCACGTGCACTGTTAGAAAATACAGACTTGAGCGCAAAAGAAATTGCCGAAAAAGCACTCGCCATTGCTGGCGACATCTGTATTTACACCAACCACAATGTCAACTTTGAAGAAATTTCTTCAAAATCATAAGGATTGCTAGCATGTCCGAAATGACTCCACGCGAAATTGTCAGCGAACTCGACAATCATATTATTGGCCAAAACAAAGCCAAACGCTCTGTAGCAATTGCTCTGCGTAACCGCTGGCGCCGTATGCAGTTAAATGAAGTGTTACGCCATGAAGTTACCCCAAAAAATATTCTGATGATTGGCCCAACAGGGGTAGGTAAAACTGAAATTGCTCGCCGCTTAGCAAAATTAGCGAATGCACCGTTTATCAAAGTTGAAGCGACAAAATTTACAGAAGTCGGTTATGTGGGTAAAGAAGTTGACTCTATTATTCGTGATTTGACTGATTCTGCCGTCAAAATGGTGCGTTTACAATCTATCGAAAAAAACCGCTATCGTGCAGAAGAAATGGCCGAAGAGCGTATTTTAGATGTGTTGATCCCACCGGCAAAAAACAATTGGGGTCAATCTGAACCCACTGATGAACAATCACCTGCGCGTCAAACATTCCGTAAAAAATTACGTGAAGGCCAGTTAGACGATAAAGAAATTGAGATTGAAGTTGCGGCCACCCCAATGGGGGTTGAGATCATGGCACCTCCGGGCATGGAAGAAATGACTAACCAGTTACAATCCATGTTCCAAAATTTAGCGGGTCAAAAACAAAAGCCTCGTAAGATGAAAATCAAAGAGGCGTTTAAACTATTAGTGGAAGAAGAAGCCGCTAAATTAGTTAACCCAGAAGAGCTAAAAGAACAAGCTATTGAAGCCGTAGAGCAAAACGGTATCGTGTTTATCGATGAATTCGACAAAATCTGTAAACGTGGCGGTCAAAGCTCAGGTCCAGACGTATCCCGTGAAGGGGTTCAGCGTGACTTATTACCATTAATCGAAGGCTGTACCATTTCGACTAAGCACGGTATGGTAAAAACCGACCACATTCTCTTTATTGCATCAGGTGCATTCCAAGTATCTAGCCCATCAGATCTAATCCCTGAACTGCAAGGTCGTCTACCTATTCGCGTTGAACTGCAAGCACTGACCACTGAAGATTTTGTCCGCATTTTGACAGAACCAAATGCCTCCTTAACTGAGCAATATAAAGCGCTAATGGCAACTGAAGGCGTCAATATTGAATTTACAGCAGACGGTATCCGTAAAATTGCAGAATCAGCATGGCAAGTGAATGAGTCAACTGAAAACATTGGTGCTCGTCGTCTGCACACGGTACTTGAACGTTTAATGGAAGATATTTCTTTCGATGCAAGCGACCGTAATGGCCAAACTATCCAAATCGATGCTGAGTACGTCAAACAACACTTAGACGAACTGGTTGCTGACGAAGACCTGAGTAGATTTATTTTATAATCTTATTAATTATCAGGTTTTCATGTATCCTTAATATACATCGACTAAAGTGCAGCTTTTATCGCTGCACTTTTTTCTATGAAATATTAATCCTACTGCTTTGAAATTCAACAATATTTATCATTGCGATAGGCTAGTTAAATTTTTAAGAACACGACTTTAAATAATTCAGATTGTAGAAAACCAAAATAACATCAGCCCGATGTGACTAAAGTAGCTGGAATATAGCAAGTAACCTATACGAGTATGTGACTAGAGCAATAAAGTACAGCCAAGATCACTACAATTTGAAATATGACAAGTATGAACCTGTGAAGTAATTAAATGAACTCACCAAATACAATAAGCCGTAAACAAGCTTGGATTGAAAGCCTACGCCCCAAAACCCTCCCTCTCGGGGTGATTGCGATTGTCACAGGCTCCGCTCTAACCTATTTAACAGGCAACTTTAAATGGCCTGTGGCGCTTTTAGCCCTTATTACCGCTGGACTATTACAGATTTTATCTAACCTTGCCAATGATTATGGTGATGCTGTAAAAGGTTCCGATACCGAAGAGCGTATTGGCCCACTACGTGGTATGCAAAAAGGCGTTATCACGCAAGCTGACATGAAAAAAGCGTTAAAAATCAATATTACGGCGGCCTGTATTTCTGGGTTACTGTTAATTATTGTCGCGTGTGAAAAACCCGAAGATGCTATCGGTTTCGTAGCCCTAGGGTTAATTGCCATTGTTGCGGCCATTACCTACACTGTTGGTAAAAAACCCTATGGCTATTTAGGGCTGGGGGATATATCGGTACTCATCTTCTTTGGCTGGCTAAGCGTGATTGGGACTTACTACTTACAGGCAAATAGTTTCAATATCATCACCCTGTTACCCGCCACAGCTTGCGGGTTGCTATCAGTTGCCGTATTAAACATTAATAATATGCGTGATATCGAAAATGATATCAAAGCAGGTAAAAATACATTAGCTGTGCGTTTAGGGCCGCAGGGTGCACGCATTTACCACGCAATTATTATTATCGTTGCCATTTTATGTTTAGTGTTTTTCAACCTGATTTACTTACAAGGTTGGAGTGGCTGGCTATTCTTACTTGCGGTGCCAGTATTGATGAATCATTTACGCCGTGTTCTTAGCGACCCCACACCAGAAGGTATGCGCCCTTTACTTGAAAATATGGTAAAAGCGGCACTGATCACCAACGTGTTATTCTCTATTGGCGTGGTGATGAGCAAGTAATCATCATTATTTGCCTATTTTTTGACTTTTCCCGCCTATTTTTAGGCGGGTAACTTTGCCAAGTACTGTTCAAAAGGGATATACTGGTTACCTCTTGCAGCAAAAAAAGACCTAAATCCTATGAATTATGATACTTCCGAACTCTGCGATATATACCAAGAAAGCGTTAATGTGGTAGAACCTCTTTTCTCCAACTTTGGTGGGCGTACTTCATTTGGCGGTCAAATCATTACAGTTAAGTGCTTTGAAGATAACGGCCTACTGTATGATTTGCTGGAAGAAGACGGTACCGGCCGTATTCTGCTAGTTGATGGCGGTGGCTCTGTCCGTAAAGCGCTTATTGACGCCAATGTAGCAAGGCTTGCTGTTGACAACCATTGGGAAGGCATCGTGATTTATGGCGCGGTTCGCCAAGTCGATGCACTAATGGAACTTGACCTTGGCATCCAAGCTATTGCCGCTATGCCAGCAGGTTGCCCTGATGAGAGCATTGGTGAAAGTGATGTCCGCGTCAATTTTGGTGGCGTCACCTTCTTCTCTGGTGATTATCTGTATGCGGATAATACCGGCATTATTCTTTCTGAAGAGCCATTAACCTCGTCTGAGAACGACGGTTTTATCGAAGATGACAATATCGACGCATAATCCGTTAAAAATTCTAAAAATAAGGGCTGCAAATTATTGCAGCCCTTATTTTTATACTCTACAACGCAAGGTATGACGAACGTTTCTCTAAATAATTTGTGTTGTAGGCAGGCGGCAAAGTCGATAAGACTCTAAGAGCATACATAAGTATGTGACTAGGGCGAAGAGACGAAGCCAACACCCTACAACGCAAGGTATGACAAAAGTTTCTCTAAATAATTCGTGTTGTAGGCAGGCGGCAAAGTCGATAAGACCCTAGGAGCATACATAAGTATGTGACTAGGGCGAAGAA